>JASHRR010001369.1 GCA_030037185.1 Xanthobacteraceae bacterium
TGACCGTAGGCATCGTACAGCGTATCGTCGATGAGCTGCGGCTGGATTCCAAAGCGGCCTGCAGTATCGCGGTCGATCGTCAATACCGCGGTGGTGGCATTGGACTGCTGGTCGGTAGCGACATCGCGCAGCCCCCGTATCGTCCGCATCTTGTCGAGCATCAGCGGCGCAAAGGCGCCGAGTTCATCGAGGTCTGCGTCCTGCAACGTGTATTGGAATTGTGAACGCGCCGGCCGGCCGCCCATGCTGACATCCTGGGCCGCCTGCAGGAACAGCGTCACCCCGGGCACCCGGGCGAGCTGCGGCCGCAGCCGGTTGATGATCTGGTCCGCCGTCGCCTTGCGCTCGCTGCGAGGCTTGAGGTTGACCCAAAACCGCCCGTTGTTGATCGACTGGGAGCCGCCGGTCACACCGACGCAGAAGGCGACGTCCGCCACGTCCGGGTCCTTGGCAATCACATCGGCCAGCGCCTTCTGGCGCTCCGTCATGGCGGCAAACGAAATGTCCTGGCGGGCCTCCGAAATGCCTTGAACGTAACCCGTATCGGCCTGCGGAAAGAAGCCTTTTGGCATCGTCACATAATAGTAGAGGGTCGCGGCGAGTGTCGCGAACAGCAGCCCCAGCATGAACGGCTGGTGGCGCAAGGTCCATTTGAGGCCTCTGTCATACACCGACAGCATCCCGTCGAAGAAAGCCTCGGCCATCATGTAGAGGCGGCCGTGCCGAGCATGCGCCGTCTCGGTCAGATAGCGCGCGCACATCATCGGCGTGAGCGTCAATGACACCACTGCGGAGACCGCGATTGTCAAGGTGACCACCACGGCAAATTCGCGCAGCAGCCGGCCGATGATCCCGCCCATGAACAGCAACGGGATGAATACGGCGACCAGCGAAATGCTGATCGACACGATGGTGAAGCCGATTTCTTCCGAGCCTTTGAGAGCCGCGGTGAACCGGTCCATGCCGCCTTCGATGTGGCGGTAGATGTTCTCCAGCATCACGATGGCGTCGTCGACCACGAAGCCGACCGCGATGGTCATCGCCATCAGCGACAGGTTGTCGATGCTGTAGCCGTTGACGTACATCAAACCGCAAGTGCCGACCAGTGACAGCGGCACCGTAACGCTTGGTATCACGGTCGCCCACAAGTCGCGCAGGAACAGGAAGATGATCGCCACCACCAGGAAGATGGTGACCATCAGGGTGAACTGCACGTCCTCTACCGAAGCGCGGATCGGGCCGGTGCGGTCGATCAGCACATCGACTTCCATGCCGGGTGGCAGCGCAGCCTCAAGCCGCGGCAGCTCGTGTCGCACCCGGTCCACCGCCTCGATGACGTTGGCGCCCGGCTGCTTGAAGATGACGAGCAGCACGCCCTGGCGGCCGTAATGCCACGCCGCGATCTTGGTGTTCTCGGCCGCATCGACCGCGACGCCGATATCGCTCACCTTCACGGGCGAACCGTTGCGATAGGCGAGCACGAGGTCGTTATAGGGTTCGGCGCGCAGCAGCTGGTCGTTGTCGTAGATGGTGAAGCTCTGTGCGGCGCCGTCGAAAATGCCCTTGGGGGAGTTCGTGGTCGCGATCGAAAGCATCGCGCGCACATCTTCAAGGCTCATGCCGAGCGAAGCAATCTTGGCCGGATCGACCTGCACGCGCACCGCCGGCTTCTGCTCACCGGTGATGTTGACGAGCGCGATGCCGGGGATTTGCGAGAGCTGCTGAGCGAGCAGGTTGTCGGTATAGTCGTCCACCATGGTCATCGGGTAGGCGTCCGACTGCACGAACAAGTTCATGATCGGGGCATCGGCCGGATTGACCTTCCGGAAGGTCGGCGGTGTCGGCAGGTTCTTCGGCAGAACGGCGCCTGCCGCATTGATCGCGGTCTGAACATCCTGGGCGGCGCCGTCGATGTTGCGGTTGAGATCGAACTGGATGACGATGGTGGCGAGTCCGAGCCCGCTCGACGAAGTCATCTGGGTGACGCCGGGGATCAAGGCGAATTGCCGCTCCAGCGGCGTCGCGATACCCGAGGCCATCGTCTCAGGACTTGCCCCGAGGAACGTCGAGGTGACCTGGATGGTCGGAAAGTCGACGGTCGGCAACGCAGCGACCGGCAGGAACGGATAAGCGATGATGCCGACCAGCAGAACGGCGAACGTCAGCAGATAGGTTGCGACCGGCCGGCGGATGAATGGCTCCGAGATGTTCATGGCGCGATCCGCGGCTCGCTGCGCTCGGCCTCGGGCGAGCCTTTAACGGTCGCGACGTTGTCCGGTTCGCCGCCGCGCGGCGTGATCGGCATCAACGTCGCAGCGACCTTGGCGCCGGGACGCAGCTTGAACTGGCCATCGACGATGACACGCTCCCCCGGCATCAGGCCGGCCTCGATCACCGCGAGACCGTCGCGCACCGGACCGACCTTGATAGTGCGTCGCTCGACGCTCTGGTCCTGTCGGATCACATAGGCGTAAAGCGCGTCGGGGCCGCGCTGGATCACTTGGGCGGGCACCGCAACGGTGCCGCGGCGTATCGACAGCTCCAGCCGTGCATTGACGAACTGGCCAGGCCACATAGCGTCGTCCTGGTTGGGGAATGAAGCCTTGAGCCGCAACGTGCCGGTGCCGGGATCGATCTGGTTGTCGATCAGCAGCAGCGTACCTTCGCCCAGCTTGGTGAGATTGTCACGGCTGTAGGCGATCACCTTGAGGGGCCCCTGCTTCATGGCTGAGGTGATGTTCTGCAGGTAATCCTGCGGCAGCGAGAAGATCACGGCGATTGGCTGCACCTGCGTGATCACCACCAGTCCACCGGGGTCGCTGGCATGCACGATATTACCCTTGTCGATCAGACGCAGGCCCATACGGCCGTCGATTGGCGACGCGATCGTCGTGTAGCCGAGTTGGGTTTCGGCGTTCTCGATCATCGCCTGATCGGCATCGATGGTGGCGAGCAGCTGGTCGACCCTGGCCTGAGTCTGATCCACCACCTGCTGAGTCTGGAAGTTCTTATCGATGAGGGTTTTGGCGCGGACCAGATCCTTCTGCGCCGAGATCAGCTGCGCTTGGTCCTGGGCCTTCTTCGCCTTGGCCTGATCGAGCGCCGCGCGGAACGGGCGCGGATCGATCTGGGCGAGCACGTCGCCGGTTTGAACGAACTGCCCTTCCGTGAAACGGATTTCCTGCAGTTCGCCATCCACCCTCACATGAACCGTGACGCGGTTGAAGGCCTGCACGGTGCCGAGCCCGGTGAGATAATCGGAAACGTTCTGGTTCTCCGCCGTCGTGGCAATGACCGGGATCGCGGCTGCGGCGGGGGCTGTCGCTGCCGGCGCGGCCGCGCGGGAATTGTTTCCGTAGTACCAATAGGCGCCGCCCCCGAGCGCGAGCGGGACGCAAAGCCACAAATATCTGCGAGACATGATGCGCCCTCCTGGCCTGCATGAACGCAAACCGCCCCCGGCCTGAAGGCAGGGGCGACGGTCATGGTGCGTTCAGGCCGCAGGAGGCGCGCGGGCCGGGGATGATGAGCGTAGTTCGGCCGGCGTAGTGGTGTCGGCGGGGTTCAGTTTGGGGATGCGTACGACGACACGCGCAGGTGCGAGCTTTTGGGCGGCCGGCAGCACCAGCGTCCCCAAGAGGCCGATGCTGGCACAGACGGCGCAGAAATTATCCGCACGAGGCACCCGGTAAGGCTGCGTCGGCGCGCCGGTGGCCTTGTCGGACGCTGCAAGCCCGGCAGCCGCAGTGGCCGACGCGCTCGGCGTCGAAAACCACTCTGCATGCACATGGCCGAACGTCACGACCACATGCACCGCAAGCGCGGCAAGCGCCAGCCACGCGGCCGACCGGATATGTTGGCGAATCCACCTCATCTTTTCTGCATCCTAGACGAAAGGATGAAGGAGCGGAAGCCGGATTGCGGCTAGCCAAGGCCCGGAACGTTATTGGGAGGGACGCCGGTCGGGCTTACGGGGGACGGCCTTGATGGCGATCAATGCCTGCGAGCGGTCCGGCCAGATTGGCGGCCCACCGCCACGCACGCGGTCTGTCCCCTGACAGCTGTGCCCGACAGGTAGCGATGGCACGAGCCAGGGGCCTTGCCGTGCCGTCGCCGACCCGGGCCCACCGCCAAAGGCCAAACAATGATGCTGCGCCGCGGCGTAAAGCGGCGGCGCGGCAACCCGGTAAGCAGGTTTTGCAGATCACGCGGTAATCTGGCGGGCCTTCAACCGCTTGATCGCCTCAATTGATGGCGAAACAGTAGAGCCTGCCGGCGCCGCCGGTGTTGATGAGCGCCTGCTTGGTGCACCCTTGGCTCATATGCGCGGAATTCCACGAGGTGTTCTGGCCGCCCGACCGGTCGGTGTGGCCGAGCATGGCGCGCGCGCGATCTGC
>JASHRR010001370.1 GCA_030037185.1 Xanthobacteraceae bacterium
AATGATCGACGTGATCATGAATGAGCCGCCGCCGCGCCTCGCTGATCGCTTTCTCGACCGCATACAGCTGCTGCGCCAAATCAAGGCAGCTTCGCCCTTCGTCGAACATGGCGATGACGCGACGCACATGTCCTTGCGCGCGTTTGAGCCGCTTGACGATATCGGGATGCGATGCGTGAATAGGGTTCTCTGACATAGCACAAGTGTATCCCGTCCGGGGGTTAGGACAATCGGCCCAAGGCCAAAATCTTTGATTCCCTGAATGCAAGTGGTTTTTCCTGTAGTGACAGGGATGAGAGCTAACCCCTACCCCGGGATAGATAGGGTGGGCCACTATACTGTTGGGATGGAAATCGCCTCCTTCGGGTCGCCCCAGATCCCGCCGCCCTGATCCTCGCCGAGCCGTTGCCACGATGCAGGCCGGCGCCGGCTGAATGCGATGGGATCATCGCGCGGCTTTAGGGATCAATCGGCATAAGCGATTGCTCCGGATCGGACGTGTGAGACCACAAGGTTAATCGATCGGCGTGGCCGCGCTCCCGTTTCTCAGTCGGTTGAGCGCGGCCGGAATTACAGAGGCAGACAAATCACACCCGACCTGCGCCCCTATGCGCCAGGGTGGACGAAATTCCAGTCGCACAGAACACCGACGCTCAGGTGAAGCAATTGCGCACCTGCCGGCGCCGCAAAAAGGTGCGGGCGCGGATGGCTGACTTAGCGCGGCCAGGCGATTGTCGAGGTATTCAGCGACAAACGACGTTTGCCGAGCGCTCCAAGGGCCACCAGAAGCCCAAGTCCAAGGATCCTCCACATCGGCGGGGTGCCAAGGTTAAATGTGAAATAGATGTCGAGAATCTCTGATGGCTCATAGTGCTGGTAGGCCCAAATCCAGCCGACTTGCAGAACCGCCGTGAAAACAGACGCCGCAATGGCGAGCAACGCCAGGGCACCGGCATTCGTGCCAAGCCCGCGGCGATTAAGCACTCTCCATCCGATGAGCCAGAAGAATATTCCGCTCATCAAGAACTGCTCGGGGTATATGTCTGGAGATAGCAGGTAGTGAATGACCGCCAACCCCGCAATCACGTAGATCGCGTTGTGCAGCCGCTGCCAGCCTTTGGCTCCCATCCACTGAACGGCGGCATCGAGTGACGTCGCACCCAAGGCCGCCATACCAAAGGTCGAGACGAGCGCCAGAGTCAAAGAAACCCTGGTCGCCATCTCATGGACGATCGACGCAAAGTTCCAGAACCGCAGCGCGAAATAGATGATCACGTGTGCGATCGTGTAGGCGAGCGCGGTCACGCCAATCATTCGCCGAACGATGATGAGTCGCCCCCAGCCGAATATCTTTAAAATCGGCGTTATCGCCAAGGCCACCATTAACAACACCAACGCCAACAAACCCGACCAGTACGTCATCCCACCCAAGGGCACTGGCCCAAACTGCTCTGTGATGACCTGATCGAGGAGCCAAATCCCTGGCACAAACATCAGTGCGAAGGTGCTTGCCTTCAGCAAGGAAAATCCCTGAGCTCGATCTTGCCACGGCCAAATCACTTGCATGTGCGTCACCCGTTTCTTAAAGCCGCACCTGCGGCACTCCGTGTCAGCGTGCTGGTTGAACGCCACAGCCACCGAGGTGGTCGCGGCGAAATGAATGGCCCGGATGAGGATCAGCGGGCCAAGCAAAGCTGCGCACTTGCGAGAGCTGACCGCTATTCGCCGACCTTGAACGTGAAATCACCATTTACTCTGTGCGTGTCGGCGGATACCGCTCGCCACTCTACTTTGTAGAGGCCAGGTTCCAAGTCCGGCAGTGAAACCCGAATGACCCTCCGGTCCTTTTTATCGACCGCGCCGTTGCCCTTATCGATCTGTTTGCCGGCGGCATCCCGCACGACGACCGAGCTTAATGCGCCCTCTAGCCTCTCGCTAAAATGAAGAGTTACTTCACTTGGAGCTTTGCCGACATTGCCGCCCGCGGCCGGCTCGGCTCGAATGAGCTGCGCGTGGGCGCTCGCCGTTACGACGCCAGCAAGCAGCAACAAAACGGATGACCCGGTGAGAACGGCGGCTGAACGTAGCGTTGACATAAGAGCCTCCTGAGATTGAGTTACTGGGATTTTTTGATCTTCGTCACAGTGTATTGGCCATTCACTTGCTCGGCATCGAACTTGATCTTATTGCCCGCTTTGACGGCCTTGAGCATCGCTGGGTCTTGTGCCTTGTAGACCATGGTCATGCCGGTCTCCATTCCAAGCCTCTTCGCGGGACCGTGCTTGATGGTGATTTTACCGCTGGATTGATCGACCTTGATGACTTGCCCTTCGATCAGGTCAGCCTGGGCGATAGCGCCTTGCGATCCGAGGGATAGGGTAAGGGCCAGAATGAGGGGTGGAATTGCTTTCATGTTTCTTCTCCTTTCTCCCGTCAGCGGTGTGATTTAGGGGTTGTTCTTAAGACCTTTTGATTTGCTGTCCTGGGATAGGCTGAGGGGCTCTCAGACCGAGGGACAGGCTGCTCCGTCGCAAGTTTGATCTCGTATGCGACGGTCCCCTCGGGATTCTCGTATGGACCTGGATCGCCATAGTCGTTGGCGCCAAGGCCTTCACGAACTTTGAAGACAGTGAACATTCCGCCCATTTCGATAGGCCCGAACTGCCCAAAGCCCGTCATCATCGGCAGCGTGTTGTCAGGCATCGGCATTTCCATCGATCCCATATCGGCCATGCCGCCGGTGCCCATTGGATGGAAGTCCGGGATGATCTGTCGAGCTCTCGCGAGTTCCTTTTGGTTCACGCCTATGAAATTTCGGGTGTTGTGGCCCATCGCGTTCATAGCGTGATGCGACTTGTGGCAGTGGAAGGCCCAGTCGCCGGGAGCATCGGCGACCACCTCGAAGGCGCGGATAGCGCCCACCGGAACGTCGGTGGTCGTTTCAGGCCATCGCGCGCTCTCGGGAATCCAACCACCATCCGTACAGGTCACGGTAAAACTGTAATTGTGAAGGTGGATCGGATGATTGGTCATGGTCAGGTTTCCGATGCGCACGCGCACTCGGTCCCTGAGACCCACTGGAAGAGGGTCAATTCCGGGGAAAACACGGGCGTTCCAGGTCCACATGTTGAAGTCGGTCATCTCGGCGACCTTCGGCAGATAGGTGCCTGGATCGATGAGGTACGAGCTCATCACGAATACGAAATCACGATCGACCCGGTGGAGTTTTGGGTCGCGCGGATGAACCACGAACATACCCATCATGCCCATCGCCATCTGCACCATCTCGTCGGAGTGCGGGTGGTACATGAAGCTGCCGCTACGCTTGAGCTCGAACTCGTAAACGAAGGTCTTTCCTGGATCGATGTGCGGCTGCGTGAGTCCGCCAACGCCATCCATGCCGTTGGGCACCGCCATGCCGTGCCAGTGCACGGTGGTGTGCTCGGGCAGCTTGTTGGTTACGAAGATGCGGACCTTGTCGCCCTCCACCGCCTCGATGGTGGGCCCTGGCGACTGACCGTTGTAACCCCAAAGATACGCTTTCATGCCGGGGGCGAATTCACGGACTACAGGCTCGGCCACCAGGTGGAATTCCTTCCAGTCACCATTCATCCGCCAAGGCAGCGTCCAGCCATTCAAGGTCACCACCGGCTGATAATCCGGCCCGTTCGATGGGAACAGCGGCGGCTGCATCGTATTCGTTGCGGTCGTTGGTGCCTCTGGAATACTTGCAGCCTGCACGCGACCGCTGATGGCGCTCGCGCCTATCAGCGCAGCTCCCGCTCCTAACAGATTTCTTCGCGAGAACATGCATGCCTCCTTGCTTGGTTCATTCGCCCCCTGCGATGGCCAACCCGGTTGGGATGCGCGATGTCTCGCCGGTGTTGTCCGTCACGCCGCCACCGGCTATGGCAGCCGTGAGATTGGCGTTTGCCAGCCAGAAATCGCGTTGCACCTCGATGGCCGCGATGTTCACGGTGACGCGCTGTCGCGCTTCAGTCAGCAACGAGAAAACATCGATCTGCATTGCCCCATAGCGCAGCATCGTCTCGTCCGTGATGACTTGACGGAGCGGCAAAACCCGGTTGCGGTAATGAGTGGCGATATCGTAGGTAGATCGATAAAGCCGGTAGGCTTCGCGCGCTTCCGACCGAACGTTCACGGCTCTCTCGGTGAGCCGGTTCACCGCTGCCATGTAAGCCTCGCCGGCTTGATGCAACCGGGTCGCGCCGAAATCGAAGATCGGCACCTCGAACTCGACATCAACTCCGCCGCCGGTGCCACTGGCCACGCCCGGTTCGCGCTGCGTCCGCGAGATGCCGGCGACATCGAGCAGATTGATGAACCGCGTCGCATTGGTAAGCCCATAGGACTTGGCGAGCGCATCGACCTCGATGCGGGTGATCTGGAGATCGACGCGCCGTCGGACCGCCTCGACCTCGATCATTGGCGCGCTCTTCGGTTGCTTGGGTACGGTGGGCAGCGCCTGAGGGAGCTTGAATCCGATCTCGCTGCCCCACAGCCCGAGGGAGCGGACCAAGGCCTCACGCTCGCTTGCCGCCTGCTGCCGCGCTGTCGCTAGTTGGGCCGACAGCTCGGCGTAGAATGACTGCTCGCGCGCCTGGTCGAGCTTGCTCATAGCGCCGGTTTCGCCAAGCTCCTTGGCGATCTTTGCCGACGTTTCGGCCGCAGAGGTGGCCTGGCTTAAGAATGTCACCAATTGTCGTGACGCGACCGCGCGGTAATAATTGCGCCGCGTTTCAACACCGACGTGCAACGTCTCCTCGACTGCCTGTAGCTGGGCTTGACGGAAACGCTCAGCCGCGAGATCGGCCCGTGCCGGTAGTGTGGCCACCGCCAGGATGTCCCCGATGATTCCGCCTTCGATATCAAGCTCGACAGGGGTCGATAGGTGGCTCAACGAAAAAGACGGGTTGGGTGGAAGGCTTGCGGCGATTTTCTCAGCTTCGGCGAGGCCAAGGTCGTTATAGGCGGCTTGCAATCCCTTATTGTTCAACAAC
>JASHRR010000153.1 GCA_030037185.1 Xanthobacteraceae bacterium
GGGACCACCAAGCGATCCGTCACAGCCGGCACTCATCGCGCCGCCATGGTGCTGCGTGCCCTCGGCATCAACAAAATCGATCCGCCGATCCCGCCAAAACCAGGTGAGACCATCGTGTAGTGACAAACCACACTTCTGGCCCTAGGAAAATCAATGGCTTATGTGCGAAAAAGGGAAACATGCGCTAGGCGGCGAGGTCTCCGTCATCCGCGAGCGACCAGAGGGCGAAAGGCCTCGCGCTTTCGGAGAAGCGGCGAATTTGCGGTCGCGGGAGGGTGGGCCAAAAGGATGGCGCCATTACTACGCTCACCGAGGGCATGGCCGGGATGCCGCGAATGGCGACAAAGCTCAAGTCAGAGATTTCGAGTCCGCCGGTACATTCGTCGAAGCAAGCTACGCGCGCTTCGCCGCCTGCACGTCCTTCACATCCGCGAAGACAATGCCCGGCGCGCGCTCTCGTGTGTAGTCGAGATAGAACTGGCTGCGGGCCAGAAAGACGAGGTCGCCGTCGAGATCCTCGGCAATGCCGGAGCGGTTCGCCTCGACGAACTCGTCGAGCTTCTTCCTGTCCGCCGCCGAGATAAAGCGCGCGAGCTGGAACTCGCTCGCGTCAAACTCGACCGGCAGCCCATACTCGACGGCCAGGCGGTCGCGCAGCACGTCGAGCTGAAGCGGTCCGACCACCCCGATCAGGGCCGGCGAGCCGTCAGTCGGGCGGAGCACCTGGACGACGCCCTCCTCGGCCATTTCCTGCAGCGCCTGCTTGAGCTTCTTTGCCTTCATGGCATCGGTGAGCCGCACGCGGCGGATGATTTCCGGTGCAAAGTTCGGTACGCCGACGAAATTGAGGCTCTCGCCTTCGGTGAGGGTGTCGCCGATGCGCAGACTGCCGTGATTCGGAATGCCGACCACGTCGCCCGCAAAGGCTTCGTCGGCAATGGCGCGGTCCTGGGCAAAGAAGAAATGCGGCGCGTGCAGGCCGATCGACTTGCCGCTACGCACATGCTTCACCTTCATGCCGCGGCTGAGCCGCCCGGAGCACAGCCGCGCAAAGGCGATGCGGTCGCGATGGTTGGGGTCCATGTTGGCCTGGATCTTGAACACGAAGGCCGTCATGGCCGGTTCCTCGGCTTCGACGCGACGGGTATCGGCATCTTGCGCACGCGGCGGCGGCGCATAGGCGGCAAAGCCATCAAGCAGATCTCTGAGGCCAAAATTCTTCAGCGCGCTGCCAAAGAACACCGGCGTCAGATGACCTTGCCGGAACGAGGCGAGATCGAACGGACGGCAGGCCTCCTTGACGATGGCGAATTCCTCGGCTAGCGCCGCGGCGTCGAGATTGGGATTGAGCGCCGTGATCGCGGCGACGTCCACGGACCCGCCGAAGGCGGTGTCGGCACTGGTTTGGGCACCGGACCGGGTGCCGGTGTTCGGCCCTGTCTTGGGTCCCGATTTGGCGCTGCCGTCCTCCATCAGCCGTACGGCGCCGGTGGCAATTTCCAAGGTACCGATGAAATCGCGGCCGCGACCGATCGGCCACGTCATCGGCGTGGTGTCGAGGGCGAGCGTCTTCTCGATTTCGTCGAGCAGGTCGAAAGGATCGCGGCTCTCGCGATCCATCTTATTGATGAAAGTGATGATCGGAATGTCGCGCAGCCGGCAGACTTCGAACAGCTTGCGGGTGCGCGCCTCGATCCCCTTGGCGGCGTCGATCACCATCACGGCGGAATCGACGGCGGTGAGCGTGCGGTAGGTGTCCTCGGAAAAGTCCTCGTGGCCCGGCGTGTCGAGCAGGTTAAAGACGATGCCGTCGTATTCGAACGTCATCACCGAGGTGACCACCGAGATGCCGCGCTCGCGCTCGATCTTCATCCAGTCGGAGCGGGTGCTGCGGCGATCGCGCTTGGCCCTGACCTGGCCGGCCAGATTGATCGCGCCACCGAACAGCAGAAGCTTTTCGGTGAGCGTCGTCTTGCCCGCGTCAGGATGAGAGATGATGGCGAAGGTGCGCCGCCGCGCCACTTCGGCCGCAAGCGCCGGCAGCTCCGCGAACGCTGTGATGGCGCCGGCGGGGGCGCTGAAGGTTTGGTCCATGGGACGCGGATGTTGCAGATCGATGCCAGGAAATCAAGGCAGGCGTATGGGGCGCGCGACCGGTTATTGGGGAACATAGCCGTAGGTTGGCAGTTTCCTTTTCAGCACGGTGGCCCCGAATAACGGAGGTGACATGTCTGACCCGCGCCACGTCGATCCGCGCCGCAGCGATCCGTTGCGGCGTCTCGATCTCCAAGGGTCCGGCGCGGGGATGATCTGGACATGGCTGGCAGCAATTATCGCCACCGTCATAGTGCTCGGACTGGTTATCGGCTATAGCCGGACCAATCAGGCGACCAACGCACCTGCAACGACCGGTTCGGCCCCCTCGGCGCTGCCACATGCGCCCAGGCCCGCACCCAGGTCGGGTGACCTGCCGGCATCGCCGCCGGCGGCGCCGATACCTGCAAAACGCCCGCAAGAGCGTGATCTGTGACCGCCGCATCTATATACCTAAAGGGGTTACTTTGCGGTTCGTGAAAACGCGAGCACCGTCAGCATTCGGCCCTCGTAGGCGCGTTCCAAACGGCAGCTGTGGCGGCACCTGCTATCAGCCTGTCACAGACGTGGCGGGATGATCCCCCACCCGACCCTCACTTCGCCATTGCCCCGACGCATTGGAATCGTCAGCGGCGGCTGCACCGTCGCATTGCGGGCCACCGCGGCATAGGCGGCGGGAATGGTGTGGAGGTCCCCGGCTGTCCAGACTACGACGCCGCCGCTGGCCGCGAGATCGCCAGGGTCGATCCAGGGTGCCCGGCGCGAATCGCCGTCGATGAGTGTGCGCGGGTGATCGGCGCAATAGTGGCCAATATTGCCCCCGAGCCACATGGTGCCGACCACATAGGCAAGCGGCGCGCCGGTTTGGGCATGAAAGCGAGTGGAGACTTCCTCTGCCAGCCGATCGCCCGGGAACAGCACCGCGCGATAGCGGTGATCAAAATACGGCAACACCCCGTATTGGACGATGAAGCCTGCCGCATAGAGCGCCGTCACCGCCGCCCACGTGCCCGCAAGCCGTGTCAGGCAGGCGCGATCGACGCGCGAGGAGACCGACACCACGATCCAGGGCCCGAGGAAAAGCCAAAGCGGATAGCCCCACATGGTGATGAGCCCGCGGCCGCTGACAGCCGATCCGCCGATCACCGTGATCGCCGGACCAAAAGCGAGCAGAGCGATGATACGGCGGTCGTAGTCGTCGGCCGCGGTTGCGTCGCGCTCATAAGGGCGGCCGAACAGCGGCAGTGCGATGATGATGGCCGGCAGCAGCCAGAACAGCTGGCCGAGGGTAAACAGCCCCGGACTCGCCAAATGATCGAGTAGGCCGTTGGTTGCCTTGGCGCGGGACGCCGCATAGCCGAGCGGCAGCCAGTCGTTTTGATAAAGCCAGGTGAGATGGGGCGAGACGATCACAAGGCAAACCGCCGCCGCGAGATACGGCCCCGGAGTGGCGAGACAGCGGCGGGCGCGCGGATCGATCAGTATGAAAAGCACAAGCGGCAACCCGAGCACAACCACGAAGTATTTTGCCCAAAACGCAAGGCCGAGCGCGAGGCCCAGCACCGCCCAATGGCCGAGACGGCCGGTTCGCAGCGCGCCATGAAACGACAATCCGGCCAGCGCCCAGAACGGCAGCTGAACCACGTCGTGATTGAATTTCGGCGAAGTGAAGTTGAAGTAATGCAATCCGTCGATGATGAGAATGGAGGCTGC
>JASHRR010001371.1 GCA_030037185.1 Xanthobacteraceae bacterium
GCCTGCTGTTCGATCAGCCAGCGGCCCGGGTTGTCGGCGAGGAATGCGATCCGTACGGTCTGGCGCCTGTCGACCGCCACGGTGTCGAGCCAGTAGGGCTTCCAGCCGTCGTCGAGCCGGTCGAGCAGGCGGAAGTGATAACCGTGGAGGTGCACCACATGCGCCTGCGCATCGCGGTTATCGATCGCCATCATTACGGTGCGTCCGCGCTCGGCGGAGAACAGCGGCTTGCCGGCGGGGACGGTCGCGTCGCCGCCTTCGATCGCCAGCGCGACGCGCAGGGCACGGGAAAAATCCATCCGTAGCGGCAGAGGATTGGCGGCAAGAGGCGCCGGATCGCCGAGCGGCGTCCGGCGTGCGGTGATCTCCCCATAGACAAGGCGCAGCACCGCCGGCTTGCCGCGGTCCTGCGAGAGCGTGATCGGCGCGATGCTGCCGGGCGCCAGTGCGGCGTCGACAAAGACGTCGGCGCGATTCCCGGGCGCGAGCACGATGCGGCCATCACGGCTTGCGAACGGCTCCGCAGGCTCGCCGTCGAGCGCCATCACGATAACCCGGTGGTTGTCGATTCGCGCATTGATCGGCCTCGCCGACGCATTGACGAAGCGTAGCCGCAGACGTTCGTTGGCGCGCACTGCAATGTCGAGGGCGGTGACGCCATTCACTGTGAATTCCTGCACTCCATCGCGGCCTGATCTGCGCCCGCCGAATATCAGCAGATGATCCTGATCAACCAGCGGCGGGGCGGGCTCCGCAACGATCAGCGCGCCGTAGAGGCCGCTTTCCTGCTGGCTGCGCGATGCGGCGCGATACCAGAAGGTGCCGGCATCCGCAACCGGCAAGCGATAATCGACACTTGCGCCCGGCGCAACCGGTGCCCCGGTGAGGGGCACGCCGCCATCCATGGGGTTTGGCACTCGCACCCCATACCAGTGGAGCGCCATCGGCTCATCAAGGCCGTTGACGAGCCGCACTTTGATTTCATCACCGCGGCGCGCCCGGATAACCGGCCCGGGCACTGCGCCGCTGAACCCTGTGCTGGTCGCGTGCAGCACGGTTATGCCCGGCGAGGTCTCGGCATGAATGTGCCTGACGGTCGCCGCGAATACGCAACCGATGAGGACGTGGCGTCGGGACAACATGGCGGTAGATTATGGTAACCGGTACGCAAACCCAAGCTGGACGGAGGCGCTATGATCGAGACCTACTACGTTGCCGGGTTAGCGGCAATTTTTGGCGCCGCCGCGGGCGCTGCCGCCGTCGCCGGGCGAAGAACGCCGGGGACACCCAAGGCCTATGTGGTGACCGAGGTCGACCTCACGGGCGACATGGCGGCGTTCCAGCGCGACTATGCGGCCCAGGCTCAGGCCACCATAGAGCCGTTTGGCGGCCGCTATCTGGTGCGCGGCGGCCGCGTCGCCGGCATTGAGGGCGAGCCGCCCAAGCCGCGAATCGTGATCAGCGTATTCGACAGTTTCGATGAGGCGGAGGCATGGCGCCGCTCGCCCGAATACGTGAAGATCGCCGCAGTGCGCCACCGCGAGGCGAAGTCGCGGCAATACATCGTCGAGGGGCTGCCGCAGTAGGGCGGGCAACGCAAGCTTGCCGCGCTGCGGTGCCAGCTGGCGCAAATCGATGTGAAAAATGCAACGATGCACACACCAAACCAGGCGTTGATCAGCATCGTTGGC
Organism: Xanthobacteraceae bacterium; assembly: GCA_030037185.1. The sequence goes on from JASHRR010001371.1 coordinate 1,692, forward strand.
GCAAGCCTCCCCTTCCCCAAGGAAGAGGCCTCTGCTTCCCCGCCGCTCTCGGCTCTCGCCGGTCTAAACCGGGCACAACATCGAAAGCCTCGCCCGCTTGCTCGGAATTCTGACGTGGCAAGGGCACAGCGCTTGCCGTGCTGGTTCCGCGCCGGACTGCTGCCAGTCCGGCCAGTTGCCTGCAGCCTCCGGAGCATAGTGCGGCGGGGGCCCTGGCGCCCTCGCGCTGCGGCTTGAGGGCAAAAACGCGCCGTACGGGACAGACCTCAGATCAGCAGGTCCCTTGCTGCGGCCCCGGCGCCGCGGCAACCTGAGCCCTTGGCGTTGGCGTCATCGTTACGCGGGTCTCACTTTTTCCCCAGGGCTCCCGCAAGCGGTTGAAACTGCCTCGCGCAATTGCGAGTGTCAGCCGGATTGCGCGCCGGTACGAGGCCGGCGCTTTGATTAATGGCGTAGGCCCGCTCGCACGGCATCGCAGGCTTATGAAGCAGCATTCTGTCAAGCGGCCGCATGGACCGGCCAGCAACCCGGACGGCTTGGCCAGGAACGCCAAAAGATTAGCCCATTTCAACCGCGCCGTTGCCGCCAAAGGCGACAGGCCGGCAGAACCGGCACAAGCAGCGTTCGTGCGCGACGAGGCCTATGAGGCGACCCCCGGGGTCGCCCAGGGGCTCGCGGCGATCGACGCGCGCAGCGCGGCTGTCCTCATCGCGGGCCGTGCCGGCACCGGCAAGACGCGGCTCGTGCAATACATCAAGCGCCGGCCAGGCGGGGAGTTGCAGGCGACGGTGGCACCGACCGGGATCGCGGCGCTTAACGCCCGCGCTCAGACCATTCATTCGTTCTTTCACCTGGAACATGCAGTTCTCGACGCCAAAAATCTCTCCAGGGCCGGCAAGTTCGGATCGCTTTATCGGCGCATCAACCGCCTCGTCATCGACGAGATTTCCATGGTGCGCGCCGACGTGATCGACGCCATCGATGCACGGCTGCGCCAGGTGCGCGGCGACAAACGGCCGTTCGGCGGCGTCCAGATCGTCATGGTGGGAGATTTCCTGCAGCTGCCGCCCGTAGTCCAGGAACACGACTGGCCCCTACTCGAAGGTCTCGGCTATGAGGGGCCCTATGCCTTCCATGCGCATGCCTTGCAGTCCCTGCCGGTCGAAACCGTGACACTCGATCGGGTCTGGCGCCAGGACGAGCAGGACTTCGTCGACATTCTCGGCCGCATTCGCTCGCGCGAGGGCATTGCAGAGGCGCTGGAGCGGCTCAATGCCCGCTGCGTCGGCCCTCATCGCGACGGCGTCAAGCCACTGCTGCTGACGCCGACGCGGGCCGCTGCCGAGCGCCACAACCATCAGGGCCTCGCGGCGCTGGCGAGCAAACGGTCCGCTTTCCGCGCCGCGATCGAGGGCGATTTCGCAATGGGCGCCGCCAACCTGCCGGTGCCGGAATGTCTCGAGCTTGCGGCCGGCGCGCGCGTCATGGCGGTGCGCAACGATCCGCAAGGCCGCTTCGTCAACGGCTCGCTCGGCACTGTCGCGCGGCTAGAGGCGCAAGGCCCTTTCGTGCACTTCGATCGCCGCCCACAGGAGCTCCTGGTCGCGCCGGTCACCTGGGAAAAGGTGCGCCAGGGCTTCAACGAGGCGCAGCAGCGCATCGACCACCAAGTGGTGGGCACCTATCGGCAGATTCCTCTGATCCACGCCTGGGCGGTGACGATCCACAAGGCGCAGGGGCTCACGCTCGATGATGTTCGCGTCGATCTCGGCGCGGGCGCCTTCGCGCCCGGCCAAGTCTACGTGGCATTGTCGCGCGTGCGCACGCTCGCGGGCCTGTCATTCGCCCGCCCGTTTCGGCCCGCCGACGTGCGCGCCGAGCCCGTGCTGGTTGCGTTCATGAAATGGGCGCAGGCGAGCGGCGTGAACGCCGGCGCGGCTCAGATCTAACCCGGTTCCTGTGCGCGGTGCCGGCGCGCTATATTCCCGGGGTACGCCGGATCGCGGTGGACCGGCGGCGCTAGGCTCGAGCCAATGCCCGTGCCGCCTCGGAGCTCAGGCGTGCTGCCGCTCTTTCTTTGATGCGGGCGGGACCCTTGTCAGCGAGGCGAAGGGCGGGAAAGGATCACGGATGAACATCTTCAGACGCCACGCCGGCGGCCTTGCCGCAGTGATCGCCATCGCGGGAACCATTGCGGCCGGCCCAACCGCGGCGCAGCTGCACATCGCGGCGGAGGCGCGGGTGACGCTGTTGGCGCGCGCCTACAATACCGCCGGCCAGCAACTGTTCGCGCAATTGGCGGCATCGTCCGGCACCATCGTGTTCTCGCCCTACGCGGTCGGCACCGCGATGTCGATGCTGATATCGGGCGCGCGCGGCGATACGGCTTCCGAAATGATGCGGGCGATGTCGATGCGCATGGCGGCCGATGCAATTGACGCGGCCAATGCCGAAATGCTGTCGATCCTCAACGGCTATGACCAGAGCGCGTCGCCGCCGGTCTGCCCGCCGCGCACCAGCGCCAATGGAGGCAACTGCGAAGCGCGTCCTGGCGGCGACTTGATGAACCAGTGCCAGGGAGGTTTCCGGCTTGTCGGCACCCGCTGCGTTGCGCCCGCTGCGGCGCCGGCTTCCGCCAGGCTTCTCGCCGCCAACGCCCTGCTGTTGCTCAAGCGCGGCGACCTCGTTTCCGCCGAATATGTCGCAGCGCTGCGGGCCAAATATGCCGCCGAGGTGTTCAAAAACGCGAGCCTGGGGGACATCAACGGCTGGGTCGCCAAGAAGACGGAGGGCAAGATCGACCGCATGCTCGATCAAATCGATCCTGCCTCTGTCGCCACCCTTCTCAACGCCGTTTATTTCAAGGCCCGCTGGGCATCGGCATTCGACCCTGCTCTCACCAGGAACGAAGCCTTCAATCTCACGCGCTCGCAGAAGGCCGATGTCGCACTGATGAACCAGACCGGCAGCTTTTCGCTGGTCTCGCGCGGCGGCTATCGGGCGCTTCGTCTAACCTATCAGGTGCCGGAGCTGGGCCTGGTGGTGGTACTGCCCGACGACATCGAGGGCGTCGACGCGCTCGCGAGGCGTCTCGGGGCGAATGAACTGGCCGAGCTGTTTGCGGCGGTGCGTGACGGGCAGGCGAAAAAGCCCGTCGCGCTCGCGCTGCCGCGTTTCAAGGCCGCGTTCACGGCGGACCTGAGGGCACCATTGCGGCAGGCGGGCATTCACAAAGCATTCGACGCGAACGACGCCGATTTTTCCGGCATGACCGCCCGAGCGGCCGGAGCAGCAGGCCTTCACGTCGACCAGATCGTGCATCGCGCCGTCATCGAGGTCGCAGAGGAGAGCACCGAAGCGGCGGCCGCCACGGCGGCAGGCATGCGGTCAGCGGCGATCGCGCCGCCGATCGCCCCAGTGTCGTTTCGGGTCGACCATCCGTTCCTGTTTTACCTTATCGACGATACCTCGGGCGCCATCTTGTTTGAGGGACGCGTTGCCGACCCGCGATAGAGCTGGCGCAGATTGGGCAAAGGCGCGCGGTTGCGCGCCATGCTCGACCTTGCGCGCGTTGCGCAAATTGCCGGAGGGGTGTCCCGCCGAGGGAGCGCGGTCGGCATGCCAAAAGCGATAGCGCCGTGATCGACAAATGGCCTCGCTTTTGCCCGTCCTGTGCCCTTGATTGCACAGACCGGCGGCGGGCCGGTCGGCTGGCAGCCACCTGCCCGCCTGGGCCTACTTCTTGTTGAAATGCCGCAAATCCGGCGGCGGCTGTCCTTCCCTGAAGGGCATCAGCAGGCCGTCGCTGCCCAGCATGTATTGCTCGCCACCGATGCTGACATGGAGATTGCCCTCGGCGCAGATCGACTCCACCCAGATCGGCTTCTTCTCGCGGCGCATGGTTTTGAGCACCGTCCACGGCCTGGTGAGGGCATGATCCGCCACGGTGATCTGGTCGTAGAGAATGTCCGGCTTCGCCTTGTCGAGATAGAACCGCTCGTTGACGACGGTCTCCGCGTCGTCATGCACGGGCAGACCGCTCGGATCGAAGGTGCGGGGATTTTTCAGGTTGCGGGTCTCAACCTCGAGCACGTCGAAGCGGCCATCGCCGTCTTCGTCGATCCATTTGCCGATCGAATATCCCATCCACGACGGATCTTCGTCGGCCGGGAATGAGCGCCCGTCCGTATAGATGCGGCGCAGCATGCTGAGATATTCCATGAGGATGTAGGTGGTGTTGCGGGTGATGACGATCTCCATTGGCAGCACCAGGTTCATGGCCCGCGGCATGCCTTCGGGAATGCAGGTGTGGACAGGATCGTCGCCGGAACCGCCCTTGGCCACCTCGGCGAGATTGGCCTCGAACCTTGCCTGATATTCCGGCGTCAGCGGCGCCTGCTGGCCACGCGCAGGAGGCTTGGTGGAGTCGAACACGCCGAGCGGGCCCACTCTCTGCCACTGGCCCGCCATCGGGGGATATTTGTTTTCTTCGAACGGCTGCTGAGCCGCCGCTGGCCCTGCGACCACGGCGACAGCCAGCGCCACCGAACCCATCACGCTTCGCAACAACATGCTTCTCCTCCCCATGGCGAAGTCAGAATGTTCAAAGGGGCACCGCGAGCGGCATCCTTTTGACATCGGCCGCTGCAAAGGCCCTCGCCCGCGAGCAGAGCCACGCTGGAAGCCTCCGGCACAAGAGCGACCACGTCGCCCTCCATCGTCCCTGTCGACGGCCCACCGAGCCTTATTCTCTGGGCTGTGCGACCGGGCGACCGTCCTTGAATCTGACCTGCGCCGGCGCATAGGACCCGCCTTCTGCGCCGCTGTGCAGCGGATTGATGGTCACTGTGATCTCGTCGCCGGGTTTCAGGCTCTTCGAGGTCAGCCCCTCGCGAACCTGCAGGCCCGGAGCGCCGCCCTCGAGAATCCAATCCTTCGCCGCGCCGTCCTCACCTTTGACAGTGACGATCAGGATGGTGTGGGGGCTCACGAACCTGAACTCCTTCACGGTGCCTGAGATTTCCTTGGGGTGGAGGTTGTCGAACATGGCAAACGAATGATGCGCCGACGCCGGCGCGTCGGCTGCCAGCAACCCCGCACCCGCCACCAGAGCTGCCAATAGCGATTTCATGCGTCTTTCCCCCCTCTCCCCCGTCAGGTCTTTTTCGGGGGTGGCGCCGGGATGCCGGCGATCTTGATGTTGACCGAGCCCAAATGGGTCGCGCTGGTAAAGAACAACGTCCGCAAGTCGTCGCCGCCAAAGCCGATATTGGTGGTTGCCGGCTGGCGATGGACGATGCGACCGAGCTTTTTTCCCTGTGGGTCAAGACTATAGATGCCGCCCGCGCCACCGCAATACACATTTCCGGCGGTTGTCGACCTTCAAGCCATCGGGGGCGCCGGGCTCGGGACCGGTGAGGTCTGCAAACACCCGGTCGGCGGCGGCCGAGAGGCCCAGCAGGTGACGGCGGGAGATGCCGGGTTGAGCGGTCATGATGTGCTCCAAAGTCGTGCGCTAGGCGGGCCAGATCGCACTCTGCGGCGCGCCGCCACATCGCCCACCCGGCAGAGCCGAAAGCCGGCCGGCGCGGGCGTTCGTGTGGGCTCGGCACCGCCCGCCGCCGGTGCACATCCCGGCCGCGCCGGCTACGCTCTCTTTGCGACCGGCACCGGGATGCCGGCGACTTTGAGGTTGACCGAGCCCAGCATGGTTCGGCTGGTGAAGAACAGCGTTTTCCAATCGCTGCCGCCGAAGCCGATGTTTGTCGTGGCCGGCTGGCCATGAACGATGCGGCCGAGCTTCTTGCCTTTGGGGTCGAGGATGTAGATGCCGCCGGCGCCGCCGCAATAGACGTTACCGAGCGAATCCACTTTCATGCCGTCTGGCACGCCCGATTCCGGCCCGGCGAGATCGGCAAACACGCGGTCGGTCTGCTTGGCGAGCGTTCCGTTCGCCGCGACGTCGAAGGCTCGGATATGGCGGCGGCGCGAATCGTTGATATAGAGGACCCTTTCATCGGGCGAGAACGCAAGCCCGTTGGGCAGCAGGAAGTCATCGACCAGCAGGGTCATGGTGCCGAGATCGGGCGTGACCCGGTAGACGCCCATGAAGGTCATGTCCCATTGCTGCGGGATTTCCGGACTGGTCCACGGGTCGGTAAAGTAGATCGAGCCGTCGGACTTCACCACCACGTCGTTTGGCCGGTTGAGACGCTGGCCCTGGAAGCTGTTAGCGATGACCGTGGTCGAGCCATCGAGTTCCTGGCGAATCACGCGGCGCGTCTCGTGCTCACAGGCGAGCAGCCGGCCCTTAAGATCGCGGGTGAGACCATTGGCCTGGTTGGTCTTCTCCTGGAACACGCTGACGCCCTGGCCGGGTGTGTACTTCATGCGCTTACTGGCATGGATGTCACTGAACAGCAGATACCCGCCCTCCTTCCACCACACCGGCCCCTCCACCGGTCCGAGCGGCCCGCCCATGCCGTCAGCGATGGCTTTGACCGGCTCGGATGTGGAGATGATCTTTTCCAGC
>JASHRR010001372.1 GCA_030037185.1 Xanthobacteraceae bacterium
AGAAGTCCAGGCGGGACGACGACGGCGACCAACCAAAAGGGCGCGGCGGCAGTCGCAAGGCTATGGTGGTTAGTGGCGCTGAGCGGGGTGGCAAATCCCGTGCGCGGCGAGCACGTACGCATTGCGAGCGGACGATCGCCACCTTCCTGCTCGGCAACGTTTCCTCGCGAAGCGTTCTGTCCACCGACGAATTGTCAGCGTACCGTTGGATCGGGCGCAAGTTTCGGGCACACCTGCGTGTCAACCAGTCGGCCGGCGAGTATGTTCGCACCGATCCTCACGCTGCCGCCAACGCTCATTCCAACACGGCCGAGAGCTGGAACGCCACGCTCAAACGGGCGATAGCCGGGGTTTGGCACTGGATTTCGATCAAACGCCTTGACCGCTATTGCACCGAGACGGCATTGCGGTGGACTCACCGCGAGCATGACGGTCGCCTTTCTGCGTTGCCACGAATGTCAATAATTCCGGACGGGCAAGGAGGCAGAAAAAGCGAGGGGAAGTCATCATGACCACGCCGGAACTCGAACTCAACCTGCGCAGCACGATCCGGACGATCCCGGACTATCCATCGCCCGGCATCATGTTCCGCGATATCACGACTTTGCTCGGCAATGCCCGAGCGTTCCGCCGCGCCGTGGACGAGCTGGTGCAACCGTGGGCCGGCCACAAGATCGACAAGGTCGCCGGCATCGAGGCGCGCGGCTTCATCTTGGGCGGCGCCGTAGCGCATCAGTGCTCGGCCGGGTTTGTGCCGATCCGCAAGAAGGGCAAACTGCCCTACAAGCGCGTCAGCATCGGTTATTCGCTCGAATACGGCGTGGACGAAATGGAAATGCACGAAGACGGCGTGGCCAGGGGCGAGCGCGTGGTCCTGGTCGATGATCTCGTCGCCACCGGCGGAACCGCCGAGGCCGCCGTCAGGCTGCTGCGCCAGATCGGCGCCGAGGTGCTGGCCGCCTGCTTCATCATCGACCTGCCGGACCTCGGCGGCGCGGCCAAGCTGCGGGCGCTCGAGGTGCCGGTGCGGACGCTCATCTCATTCGAGGGGCATTGAGCCGACAACTGCGACAGCACGGCTCAACTGGATCCCCGGATCGGGGAATACCCACGCCTCCTCGCTTGCGTTTCCGATGGGCGTCTCACCTAGGCCCGAAACGGCACCACCTTCTGGGTCTGCTCCCCCAATCCCGCAATGCCGAGCTTGACCACGTCGCCGGCCTTGAGGAACTTCGGCACCGGCTTCATGCCGAGCGCAACGCCCGGAGGCGTGCCGGTGATGATGACGTCGCCGGGCTGAAGAACCATGAATTGCGAGCAGTATGCCACGAGATGCGCGACGCCGAAGATCATCGTCCTGGTCGAGCCTTTCTGGCGCGTCTCGCCGTTGACGGTAAGCCACATGTCGAGGTTCTGCGGATCGGGGATCCGGTCCTTGGTGACGAGCCAGGGGCCGAGCGGACCAAACGTTTCGCAGCCCTTGCCCTTGGTCCATTGGCCGGCGCGCTCGATCTGAAACTCTCGCTCCGAGACGTCGTTGGCCAGGCAATAGCCGGCGACGGCATCGATTGCGGCGCTCGCGTCGAGATAGCGCGCCCGGCTGCCGATCACCACGCCGAGCTCGACCTCATAGTCGAGCTTGGTCGCGCCCTTCGGCATTATGGTGTCGTCGTTTGGCCCGCAGATGCAGCTCGGCGCCTTGTTGAAGATGATCGGCTCCTTGGGGACCTGCAGTCCCGCCTCGGCGGCGTGGTCCGCATAATTGAGGCCGATGGCAATGAAATTACCGACCCGGCCGATGCAGGGGCCGATGCGCGGCTGACCCGGCACGAGCGGCAGCTCGTCGGTCTTGACAGCGGCGAGTCTGGCGAGGCTCTGCGGCGACAGCGCCTCGCCCGCAAGGTCCGGCACCAGGCCAGACAGGTCGTGAATACGGCCTTCCTGATCGACGAGACCCGGCTGCTCGCGCCCGGCCGATCCATAACGCACAAGCTTCATCGCATTTCCTTTCTCAAAAAAAGAGGCCGGTCTGGCCTTTAGAAGGCGCCCGGGAATGCGCCACCATCGAGCAGCAGATTCTGCCCGGTGATGTAGCCCGCATGGGTCGAGCACAGGAATGCGCAGGCGGCGCCGAATTCCTCGGGGGCGCCGAGCCGTCTCGCTGGAATCGACGCGATCCGCTCCTTGGCGGCCTGCTCGATCGTGATGCCGCGCTTGACTGCGGTCATTTCCATGTTCGATTGCAAGCGATCGGTAGCGAAGGCGCCCGGCTGCATAAAATTGATCGTGACATTGGCGCCGGCGACCGAGCGCGCGATGCCGGCCAAGAAGGCCGTCAGGCCGGCGCGCGCGCCTGACGACAGGTCGAGCCCGAACAGTGGCGCCTTCACGGTGCCTGACGTGATGTTGATGATGCGGCCGAAGTTCCGTTTCACCATCGGGTCGATCGCCCTCTGGGTGATCTCGATCGCCACCACCATGTTGGCGATGACGCCGTCGATGATCTGCTGACGGGAGAGCTCGCGGAAATCCCGGAAGGGCGGGCCTGCATTGTTGTTGACGACGATGTCGGGCTGCGGACAGACGGCGAACAATGCGTCCTGCCCCTCCGCGGTAGCGACGTCGGCCGCGACCGCGATCACCCTTGCACCGGTCGCCTGCCGGATGTCGGCCGCCGCCGCCTCAACTATCTCGCGACGGCGCCCGTTGACCACGACCTCGCATCCGGCCTCGGCGAGACTGTTGGCGCAGGCGCGGCCGAGCCCCTTGCTGGAGGCGCAGACGATGGCCTTGCGGCCGGCAATGCCCAGATCCATGGCGTACTCCCCAACCGGCGCAAGTTCGCACGGTGTTGGTCTTCCTTGGCCACACGCGGCCGCGATGTCAATCGGCCGCCGTTTTCCGCCCCGGTCGCCGCTGCTTGACGCAAGCCGCGCGCGGTCCCGGTTCCTGCAAGTGATCGCCGTGATACGGCCCGAGGAAACGTCGCCCCCGGTGGTGAATTGGGCGCTTTCGCCTTGCGCAGGCAGGGGCTGCGGCGTTACCGTTTTACATGGCAAGTTTCCAGGATTCGTCGCTGCTGCTGCCAACGGCGGCCGACGTGGATGCGGCCGCGGAGCGCCTCGCCGGGGTTGCCGTGCGCACGCCCCTGATTTCATCGCCGGTGCTCGATTCACTCACCGGCGGCCGGGTCTTTCTCAAGCCTGAGACGCTGCAGCGGACCGGCTCCTTCAAATTTCGCGGGGCCTATAACAAGCTTTGCTCGCTCGCCCGCGGCAGGCAATGCCCCGGGGTCGTGGCTTTTTCGTCCGGCAATCACGCCCAGGGCGTGGCGGCGGCGGCGAAGCTCCTCAACATACCGGCCGTCATCGTCATGCCGCGCGACGCGCCGCGGCCGAAGCGCGAGCGCACTGCCGCGCTCGGGGCCGAGGTGGTGCTCTACGATCGCGAACGCGAGGATCGCGAGGCAATATCGCGCCGGATCGCCGCGTCGCGCGGCGCCGTGCTGGTGCCCCCCTATGACGACCCGTTGGTCATTGCCGGGCAGGGGACGACGGGCCGCGAGATGGCCGAGGATGTGGCACATCTCGGACTGACGCTCGACTACGTGATCGCCAATGCCTCGGGCGGCGGGCTGACCGCCGGGATCGCGCTCGCCGTCAAGGCGAGGATGCCTCAAGCGCGCATTTACACCGCGGAGCCCGCGGGCTTCGACGACCATGCGCGTTCGTTTCGCAGTGGCCGGCGCGAGCGCAACGCAGTCCTGACCGGAACCATGTGCGACGCGCTGATGTCGCAGACGCCGGGCGAGCTTACGTTCGAAGTTAATCGTGTGCTGGTAGCCGACGGCGTGACAGCGACCGAAACCGAAGTCGCCCGCGCGGTCAGCTTTGCGTTCCACGAGCTGAAGCTCGTCGTCGAGCCCGGAGGCGCCGTTGCGCTCGCGGCGCTTCTTGCAGGCAACCTCGACATTGTCGGCAAGACCGCAGCCGTCGTGTTGTCCGGCGGCAATATCGACCCTGCCTTGTTTGCGAGGCTCGTGACGTAGATAGCCCGGCACCGCGGCGGCAAAGCCGCTGTGCCGGGCCGATTTTCTGCGCGGTGTGGGAAAGACGCCGCGGCCTAATTGGCCGCGTCGACAGCGTTCGGTCGCGTCATTAGTACGGGCGGACCGCGAAAACCCGGTAGCGAGGGGGCCCGTAAGCGATAATCGGGCGGTGGTGTTTGTGGACGCGGTGGGTTACGTTGTGGGCCACCTCGATGTCACTCTCGGAGCAAGACGGCACAAATTCGGCAAGCTCCTGACCGCGGAGATAGATCAAATTTGGACGGAGGCCGCCGTGCCGGCCAATCCACGCTCGGATTTCGGGCGGATAGATGTTCATCATCTGTTGGGTCGCCGGGACGCTTGTTGCTTTGCCGAACGGGGTCGGTTGCCACGCCGCATGGAAGCCAAGCACGGCCCGAGGTGTCGCACAGATTTGCTCACGCGGTACCATGCCGATTGCCAAGGTGCATGCTGAGAGGCATGATCCGTCGATGACGATGCGCTCGCCCGAGGCGCGAGCGCGAGCGAAACGCGCTTCATATGCCGCGATCAGGCCTCCGGGGTCGTTGGCAAGCCGTATGGTAGCGTGGGCAGCGGACGAGGAAATCAAGGCCGCAAGTGCTGCGGTCAGCAAGGCTGGTCTATGCACTAGAATCTCCCTACGCGCTTTGACGAGAGTATCATTCGTGGCGTAAAAGGTAGAATTGAGGCGAAATCGTAGTATTTTTGCGCTTACCTTCGACTAAGGTAAGTTTTATGACGTTCGGTCAGGTAGATCTGGCCTCGGCGTCAGGTAAAGGATTCTTCTTACCTTTGCGTTAAGGGACTAAGCTGGGATTTATACTTGGCAGCTCGTCATACATCATATCTAATTGATTTTGCGCAAATATTTGTCGCCACCGAGGCGGCGGCGGCGCATCCGGCCGCAGTCATCTTCTCGTACCTGCTGCCGCGGCCAGGCGGTTGCGCGGCGCCATTGGGGCAAATCCTTGGGTCGAAACGTCACGCACCCTTCGTCAGCCCCACAGCGCCGCGGACGCGGGGTGCACAATGCTGCCTTCATAGCGCAAACCGTTCGGGCGGTCGCGCGCCAGCAACAAAGGACCGTCAAGATCGACCACGCGGGCATAGGCCGCCACCAGCAGGGCAGGCGCAATGGCAAGCGAAGTGGCAACCATGCAGCCGACCATCAGCTCCAGTCCGAGCCTTTGTGCCTCGGCAGCCAGCGCAAGCGCCTCGGTGAGTCCGCCGGCTTTATCGAGCTTTATATTCACCGCATCATACTTGCCGAGCAGCGCCCCCAGCGTCGCGCGGTCATGGACGCTCTCGTCGGCACAGATCGGCACCGTTCGGGCAAGGGTTGCGAGCGCGGCATCGGCGGCGGCGGGAAGCGGTTGCTCAATCAGCGTTACCCCTGCTGCTGCGCACGCCGCAATATTGGTCGCGAGATTGTCGGGGCGCCAGCCTTCGTTGGCATCGACGATCAATTCAGCGGCGGGCGCGGCGTTGCGAATTGCGGCGATGCGTTGCGGATCGCCGGCGCCGCCAAGCTTGATCTTCAACAGCGGGCGGGCTGCTGCCGCCGCGGCGGCTTGCGCCATCTGCTCGATCTCCCCGAACGAAATGGTGTAGGCGCTGAGGCGAGGCTGAGGAGGAGCTGTCTTCAGCAATTCGTAGGCCGTGCAGTTGGAGCGCTTGGATTCGAGATCGATGAACGCGCAGTCGAGAGCATTGCGTGCAGCGCCGGCCGGCAGGGCGCTCTGCAGGCAAACGCGATCGAGACCGCGCCCGATGTCGTCGGCCAGGCACGCGATGGCGGCCGCAACGCCCGGCACCGTCTCGCCATACCGCGGATAAGGCGTGCATTCGCCGCGCCCCGTAAAGGTGCCGTCGGTAAGTTCGGCAACCACGACCTCGGCCTCGGTCTTAGAGCCGCGGCTGATGGTAAAGGCACCTGCAATCGGCCAACGTTCGCAGCGTACGCGAAGCACGACGGACATGTGTCCACTTTCCAGACCGTTAACGCCACTCCTGACGGGTAAGCGTCTCGAAGGTCGGGGGGCGCCGATCGCGCAGGCGATTTACGCGGTGCCCCGCCACGCAATGAAGACGCGCAGCCGCAATCTTGCAACGCGGACGCCGGCGCCCACTGCGACCGGCCGCGGCGGGCTGCCTATCCAAACCGGCCGGCCGCATGGGCCAGTATGGTGTAGAGCTTTCCGGTGTCTGAGGTGAGATAGGTCCGCGTCACCACGTTGCCGCGGTCGTTGCGCCCCACTTCGCTCAGAAGCTGCTCGAAATGCCCGATATAGCGATCGACGGCCTGGCGGAACTCGTGGTCGGATCGGCAGCGCTTGCGCAATTCATCGAATGCCTTGCGGCCCTGCATGGTGTAGAGCCGCCGCGAGAACACGTTGCGCTCGCCCCGACTGTGGCGCTCCCAGAGGTCCGCCGCGGCTTCATGATCGATCATGCGGGCGATATCGACCGACAAAGAGTCGAGGGATTCGATGCTATGGCGGATGTCGCGATCGTCGGGGTGCGGCGGACGCTGTTCCGCCGCCGCGGCCGGCCGCGACGGCGTGAAGGCGCCGCGACCCTCTTTATCGGAACCCTCGCCGCCGTCATCGCGTGACGCGCGCGTCAGCAGTTCTGACAGCCAGCGGCCGGCCTCGTCGCCGGCACCGTCCTTGGCGGGCGCAACCGGCGACGCTTCGACCCGGGCCCCGCGCTGCTGCGGCACGCCGTGGTCGGCGTCCGCCGCGCCTTGGCGGGAGGCGCCGTCCGGCGGCGCTTCGAGGCGGCCCCGTTGCGCGGTGTTCTTGTCGCCGGCCGCCGGAGCCGGTCGAGAGGCGGCCTCCAGCGCGGCGACAGCGCCCGCCATCGCGGGTTCTTCGTCACCGAAACCGCGCTTGGCGGAGGCCTGCTGGGTCGGCGTCCCGACCGTATCCATGGCGCGTCCGTGGCGAGCCACGATGCGGTTGAGTTCCGCCAATGCTTCCATCTGGTCGACGATGACGCGGCGCATCTGTGCCATGCTTTCGGCGGTCTCTTCCGGCAGTTCGAGCACGCCGCGGCGCAGCTGGTTGCGCGTCGCCTCGAGCTCGTGCTGCATCTCGAGCGACATCTGCTTCATGTTGTGCATGATTTCGGCGAAGCGGTCGGTCGCCTGCCGGAGCAACTGTTGTGCCTCGCCGGCGTTCTGCTGGAACAGGTCTTTGGTCTCCGACGACACCTGCTCGTAAAGCTCGTGCAGTGACGCCAGGGTTTGCTTGCTGTGCTGCTCGGTGGTCGAGCGAATTGCCGCGTGCCGCTCGGCGAGGGCGCGGGAACCTTCAGAGGTTGCTTCAGCGAC
>JASHRR010001373.1 GCA_030037185.1 Xanthobacteraceae bacterium
AAGACGCCCGACTTCTGAAGAGATCGAAGGCTCAACGTGATCGGAACGCAGGAGGAACTGAAATGCGCTTGATTGCCTTCGCCCTCGCGGCATTTGCCACCGCCGGCCCCGCGGCCGCACAGACCTGGCAGGAATACAGCTATCCGGCTTATGCCTTCACGATCGCTTTTCCGGCCGATCCGCGGGCGCAAACTACGACCTACCGGCTCGCCGACAGCCGTTCCGTCGAAGCGCATGTCTATTCGGCCCGCCAGAACGACAGCGTGTTCACGGTCACCGTCGCCGAACTTGGCAACACCGGTCTGAATGAAAGCGCCGTCATCGACCATGCAATCAAGACGCTGTCCGAAGGCGGCGAGGTGAAGATCAACATCCCCCACCGCGTATACCAGGTCTACGGCCGCCAGCTCAGCATCACCGGGGCCGACGGCAGCCACTCGACGGTCGCTTTGTTCGATTTCAACGGGCGCCTTTACCAGGTCGAAGGCAAAACGCTTCCCGGCGGAAATCCCCTCGACATGCTTCGCTTTCAGCAATCGCTGGTCTTTACCAGCGGCGGCTCGAACCGCTCCGCCGATGCCATCCGCGCCATCCGCGAAGGTTGCGGCGGCGGCGTCGCCAATCCTGCGGGCCTCGATGATCCGCGCTGCGCCCGGCGATGACCGCTTGTCGCACAGCGGAGTTCGCTGACGCTAAAGTCTACAGGTCCGGTTTTCTTTCGTCGCCAACGGCCCATTTGTTACCACAGCAATTGCGACGCTAATCGAGCGCCCTCGGCGAGACTGTTGAACTTTGCCCAGACAATCTCGGCTTCGATTTCCGGGCGCTGGCCGGGGACAAGCGTCGAAGCGAAGCCGCAGTCCGTCCCGGCGATCACGCGTTCGCGCCCGACCACCTTGGCCAGTCGCACAATGCGCTCGGCGACCAGTTCGGGGTGCTCGACGATGACGGACGCATGGGTGATGCATCCGGGAATCAGCACCTTGTCCTCGGGCAGCTTGATGTGCTCCCACACGCCCCATTCATGCTCGTGGCGCGGATTCGCCATTTCAAACGAATAGAAGCCGGCTCGAATGGTCACGATGATATCCGCGAGGTGCTTCATCTCCATGTCGCTGACACGCGGCCCGATGTTGATGCCGTAACAGGTGTGATGGCGCACGCGCTCGGGCGGGATATTGCGCAGCGCATGGTTGAGGACATCGACCCGCCGGCGCGCCCACGTGCGTGCCTGCTCGATTTCCTCGTCGGGGTTGAGCATGTAATGCATGGCCAAGCGTGGGTCGTCTATCTGCACCTGGAAGCCGGCGGCGGCGATCGCCTCGTATTCCTCGCGCATCGCCTCTGCCACGGCGAGAAGATGATCCTCGTCGCTCTTGTAATAGCGGTTCTCCATGAAGCCGGCGCAACTCGATGGCGAAACCGACGGCATGAAGGCGTTGACCGTCGCTCCCTGCAATGCGCGCTTGAGATTCTGCAGATCGGCGGCGAGCGCCTTATGGCCGACATATGTGATCGGCCCCGTGCACGCCCATCGCGGCCTTGCCGAGCCTGAATGGGCACCATCGCGGTAGAAAGCTGGAAACGCGATGTTCTCGCGCGTGCGCCGCTCACCGGCCGGTGGCGTAATCGGCTCGATGCCCGCCAGGCGATCGGCCGCATAGCCCTGAAAGCTCGTCTTCGACTGCTCGCCGTCGCTGACGATGTCGATGCCGAGATCGACCTGCGTCTTCACGGCCGCCGCGACGGACTCCGCGGTCAGGCGCGCCAGCTCGCCGGCATCATAGGGTTGCCGCATCATCCGGGCGAACAGCAGTGCCGAGAGCGCATCGGGACGGGGCAGGCTGCCGGTGTGGGTGGTCAGGATTCGGCGGTGACGCTCGTCGAGCCGGGACATCATGGTCCTCCGTTGAATGTGAAGGCGGCCTCAAGCAGCTGCCGCTAGTTCTGCGGCGTACGCGATTCTTCTACCGTGGCAGCGGCGTCATCACGCGTCCGGTTGATCACCTCCCTGAGTTGCGCCGGCGTCGACGATACGGCAATCGATCCGGCGGTTTCGATCATGTTCTTGTAATCCGCCGCCGCGACCACCGAAACGATGTCGCGATTGAGCCGATCGATGATCGGTTGCGGCGTTCCCTCGGCGGCACAGATGCCGAGCCAGCCGAAGCGCACGTAATCAATCCCCACCTCATTCAGGGTCGGGATCTGCGGCGCGTTCTCCAGTCGCGCCGGCGCGGTCACAGCCAGGAGCTTAAGCTGGCCGCTTTCATATTGCGGCATGACGGCGAGCGTCGGCGCGACGTAGAAATCGACACGCCCGGCGACCAGTTCCTGCACGACCTGTGGTCCGCCTCGGAACGGAATCCGGTTCATGGTGATGCCGGCGAGCTTGCCGAGTTGCCGCGCCAGGATTTCCTGGGCCGAGCCCGCACCAATGACCGCATAGCTGATTTCACCCGGGCGGGCTTTGGCGTATTCGATGAAAGACGCAAAATCCCGGGCCGGGATAACGGGGGACAACGCCAGGCCGTAGTAATATTTTGCAATCAGGGATACGGGCGCGATCTCGCTCAGCCTGTAGCCTGCGTCCTTGTAGACCGCCGTATTAATGGCGTCGAAATGGGTGCAGAGCAGCAGATTGTAGCCGTCTTTAGGCTGGGACAGGACGTCTCTCGTGGCAAGCATGCCGGCCGCCGCGGGCTTGTTCTCAACCACGACGCGCTGCCCCAGCCTTTCGCCCAGCTTTTCGGCGACGAAGCGCGCCGGAATGTCGGTCGGACCGCCCGCCGAAAAGCCGACCACGAGTCGGATCGGTCGGACCGGGTAGTCGGCCGCGCTAGCAGCGCAAGCGGCGGCCGCAAATCCGGTCAAGATCGCCGCGATGATGCGGCCCATCTGCGCCTTACCCGAGCTTCGGCAACAGCTCGGCGAACACATCGGGGCGATAGCCGACTGCCGTGAACAGGTGATTGCGCGATTCCTCGACCATCGCCTTCAGGCGCTTCATGTCGAGACCCACCACCTCGCCGCGATACTTGCGCACGCGCCCGCCGATGATGACAGTATCGATATTGCTGCGTTCGGCCGCCTGCACCACGGTGCCCACCGCATTGTTCGACGGATAGAGGTTGATGTCGTCGGCGCGAATCATGATGAGATCGGCCTCCTTGCCGGGCGCAAGCGAGCCGACCTTGTCGTCGAGGCCGGCGCAGTGGGCGCCGCCCATGGTGGCGCAGTAGAGCACGTCGCGCACCATGAGGGGCTTCGGCGGGTTCGGGTCGCCCGAGAACCTTTTGTTGCGCGCCACGGCGCGCTGCAAATAGAGCGCCACGCGCATCTCCATGAACATGTCGGTGCTGTAGGAGGTTTCATTATCGACGCTAAAGCCCGGCTTGATGCCGTGGTTCCACGCCGTCTGCAAAGCGCAGATGCCCTCGCCCAAGGCGTATTGCGCGTCCGAGCGCGGGCATACGTTGATGTTGGCTCCGGCCTCGATGAAGATTTGCCACGTCCTCCCGGCAACGCACCGCAGTGGTTGAAGGTGTTGTCGGGACCGACGAGCTTGTCCTGTGCCAGCGGATCGAGCTGAGCCGCCGCCTGCGGGCCCTGGAATTCCGTGGTGATCCGCAGCCCGAGTTTGCGCGCCAACGTCCAGTTGTCGCGGCTCACGCCCGCGAACATGCGCAATGTGACAAGCTGGTCCGTTGAGGAGAAATATTTCTTCTGCAGCCGCTCGAGGTCCTGCGGCCACTGATGGGCCCAATCGCCGGCAGTCGGCGGGCCGGAGGCATGAACGGCGCGAACGCCGCTGTCGATCAGCGCCTCGACCGCCGCATCGGAGTGGTCGGCGCTGCGCGAATTATGTGAATTGTCGATCACGCAGGTAATGCCGGCATCGATGCAGCCGATCGCCGTCAAATAGTTCGCGGCGTAGTGGTCCTGCGGCCGATACGCCTTGGCGAAGGACAGATGCGTCGCGTTGCTGTAGTCGGCGAGCGTCGGCGAATTAGGATTGATGCGGCGCAGCGGCGCTTCCCAAGAATGGCGGTGGCAATCGACAAAGCCCGGCGCGATGATGGTGTTATTTGCATCGATCACTTGGGCGTCGGCCGCATTGAGCGCCGGCGCAACGGCGGCGATCTTCTTGCCTTCGATCAGCACGTCGCCTTGCACAAGGTCGCCGACCTTGGGATCCATGCTGATGATGGCGCCGCCCTTGAGCAAGATGCGATGGTTGGAATCGACGGCGGGCTGGCGCTCGAAACGGAGCGGGTTTTCTGCCGCAGCGACATCGGAAAGCCTGCCGCCAGCGGCCGCGCCGGCCGCCAATGCGGCGCCAGCCTTCAAGGCACCACGTCTGGTGATGGGCATGTCTTCTTTCATGGCGAATTCCTCGTGCCTGATTTTGTGAATTATCTGTACGACGGCTTGCAGCCTGAGGCCAACCTAGCGCGGATTTCGCAAGATTGCGATCACTTGTAGGGTGGGCAGCGCCCTTGCCGTGGGCAAAGCGCAACACGCCCACCCTGCCAACCTGCGTGAGGCGCGACCGCGGGCTGTAGTATGGCGGTGCCCACCCTGCGCTGCGAGCTTCGCCGCCACACTTGCGCTGTCATACGGAAAGGAACACGCCATGGACCTTCAGCTCAACAACAAGACCGCTCTGGTGACCGGCGCAAGCGCAGGCATTGGCAAGGGGATCGCCCGCCTGCTGGCACGCGAGGGCGTCGACGTAGCGATCTGCTCACGGCGCCCGGAAGCGATCGCGGCGGCGGCCGCCGAAATCGCCAAGGAGACCGGCCGCAAGGTTGTCGGCATCCCGGCCGATCTCACCAAAGACGAAGACGCCAGGAACTTCGTCACCAAGGGCCACGAGGTGCTGCGCCGCGTCGATATCATGGTCAACAATGCAGGCTCGTCACCGGGCGGCGTGCTGGAGCATCTGTCCGAAGCCGATTGGGCCCAGTCCCTGCAATTGAAATTCATGGGCTATGTGCGCTGCCTGCGCTACGTGCTGCCTCTCATGGTCCGGCAGGGCGGCGGCCGGGTCGTCAACCTGATCGGCAATGATGGCGTCAAGCCGTCGTACTGGGAGATCGCGCCAGGCGCCGCCAATGCGGCGGGACAGAACCTCACCTTGTCGCTTGCCGGCCAGTACGGCCGCCACGGCATCAGCTTCTGCGCCGTCAATCCGGGGCCGGTGCGCACCGAGCGTTGGGATGGCCTTGTCAGGGCGATGGCCCGCGATATGAAGCTTTCCTACGATGAGGCCAATTCCCTCGCGCCAGCGTCGATTCCGCTGGGCCGCATCGCCGAAGTCGAGGAAGTGGCGGCGCTGGTGGTGCTGCTGGCATCGCCCCTGATGCACATGGTCAACGGCACCATGATCGAGATCGATGGCGGTCAGGAAAAGTCGCTGATGGACCGCCTGCGCGACCGCAAGTGATTTTCCGAACTGGCCTCATTTCGCCTATCCTTGTCGCTGCGTGATCTACCGCGACAATGCGCACGTTTGCTGTCTCGCCTGAACGGCCAGCGTCGGTGATGGCCGGATGTCCTCGGCTCTTTATCAACCGGTATTCGGGCTCTCTGCTTCGCTGAAGGCCTCGTATTGGGCTTGTTGAGACGGCGATTGCAGGTCCGCTTTTCCTCGGGGGGTCTTTATCGTCCACCCAGATGAAGCGCCTGGCCTACCCCCTAACTTGGGGCTCACGCCAAGCTCCCTACGTCGCCGGCGGCTTGGCC
>JASHRR010001374.1 GCA_030037185.1 Xanthobacteraceae bacterium
CTGAGGCGGTGGAGAGCGCCCCATATTTGCTCGCATTCGTGATGAGGTCGTGGAACGCCATGCCGATCGTCTGGGCCGCCGCAGCAGTAATCCTCAAATCCGGACCGCGCACGGCAACGCGGCTCTCGAGGAAAATTCCGAACTGGGCGAGCTGCGAGCGCACAAGCTCGGCGAGCAGAACATTTTTCCATTCATTCTTGACCAGCAAATCGAGGCTCGAGCTCAGGCCCCGAATTCGCTCGCTGAATTGCGAGACGAACTCTTGTACCGAGCTCGCTGCGGTCTGGTGAGCGATAGCCTGAACGACGCTCAAGATGTTTTTGGCGCGATGTTTTACCTCGCCCAACAGCTGTTGCACTTGCGCCTCGGCGCGTTTGCGCTCGGTAATGTCACGAACGACGGCCAATACCAAGCGGCGCTGGTCGATCTCAATAGGGCTCAACATGACATCGACCGGGAACTCCGGGCCATCGGCGCGTCGCCCGAAAAGCTGCAGGTCGGTGCCCATCGCACGCATCTTGGGGTCCTTCATAGCCACCGTTCTGCTGCGATCGAAGCAACAATGACGGAGGTCCGAAGAGAGGATGGAAAGAGCGGCCGGGTCGGATGGCTCTGTAGCACGTGTAGCGCGAGCCAGCACTCAGGCAGTGGCAGCCCAAGAAGCGGACCGCGCAGGAGCTTCGCTGCGATATTGTTGATTTTGCTTGTCGCGCCAGCAGCGGCGCGAGTCTACAGCGCGCGGATATTGACCGCGATCCGGTCGCCAATGGCTCGGCGATGGTGGCCTAAGCTTCATCATCAATCCGTCGCCGGGAACGCGGGCCGCTAAGAAAACGGCGCACACACGATGTCCGCAACCGCCTACGTAAAATCCCTTAAGTGCTTCGCCTTATGGAAGTGGTCTTAAGAACAATATCTGAATTTCCTCCGAATTTGCTTCGGGCTAACCCTCGATTCATCGAGAATACGGGAGCCCAACCATGTTGATGCAGACCCAGCTTCGCACCATTTCGGCCAATCAGACCTATTCGAACGCGATCCCAGCTCCTGGCCGCGGCGCGTTTGGGACCATGGAGGCGATGGGAAGCCAGATGAAATTTGGCCCTAACGAAGAAATCTTCGGCGAGGGTGAGCCGGCCGAGTATCTGTACAAGGTCACGAAAGGTGCAGTGCGAAGCTACAAAATCCTCTGCGACGGCCGGCGTCAGATTGGTGGCTTTTACCTCCCAGGTGACATCTTTGGGCTCGAAGTCGGCAAAGAACATCAATTTTCCGCCGAGGCAATCAACGACGTGAAAGTGCTCGTGGTCCGGCGCAGCGCTATCGTCTCGCTAGCCGAACGCGATTGTGATACTGCCCGCGAGCTGTGGTCCTTCACGGGACGTGAGCTCAGTCGCGTCCAGGAGCACTTGTTGCTTCTTGTCAAGAGCGCCCAACAGCGCGTTGCGTGCTTCCTGCTCGAGATGTCCGCCCGGCTCGCCGCGACCGATGCCATCGAGCTTCCGATGTCGCGCCAGGATATTGCCGACTATCTCGGGCTGACGATCGAGACGGTGTCGCGCACCATGACGCAATTGGTGTCCGAGCAAGCCATCGGGCTACCGAGCTCGCGTCGTGTCGTCCTGCGCAATTCCGGTGCATTGCGCGAACTGAATGCCTGATCGTCGCATTCGTCTTTCAGACTTGAGGAGCGATCCGTGAACAACGCCACGCTTTTTACTGCGGACCGCGGCACCCACGCGAAGATCGTGGTGGTTGCGCTGCTGGCTTCGATAGCGGTGTGCCTCGTCGGAATCCGCGTCCAGGTAAAGCCGGTGGGTTCGGAATCCCTTCACCGCAGCACAACCGGCTTCGTTACGGCGGGCAATTGACAACACCGCCAATCACAATCCGGCCAATCCGATTAGCCAATCACGTCCAAGCTGGAAAATTAGCCAGATCAAACAACCACGATCAAAGGAACAGTGTAATGTACACCTACTCGATGTCAGAACCGGAAGCCAGATTACTCCAAGACATGCCCGATGCAGAACGTTTCTTCAAACTGGGCATGATGTGCTCGACCGGACAATCCGTGCCGTTCGACATGGTGTCGGCGCATAAATGGTTCAACATTGCAGGTGCGCTCGGGATGAAGGATGCTGTTCGCCTGCGTAACGAGATAGCAGCACAGATGTCATCCCGCGAGATCGCTACGGCGCAGCGTGCTGCCCGCCAATGGCTGACCCGGCACTAGCACGTCGTCACAGTGCTTTTGACTCTTTGGTCGGAGTTTCGGGTAGCCGCAACCCCATTTTGTCACGTGCTCTGTGGCGACCATCTATTTTATGCACGAGCGTGACGTATTGCTCTGCCGCTCCCCCGGCAGCAACTTCGGACAAGGGCGGTCGATGCGCCGATGCAGGCATTGACCAAGCAGCACCCGAATCGATTTCTAGCATGTTCAACCAGCTGGCGTGCTTGGGGACAGTGGAACTCCAGGCGGGGTCAGCAGGCGCCGGGCTTCGGCAGGCGGGAAGCTTGATAAAGTGCGCCCGCCATGTGGGTAGACAGATTATCGGCACGACGCGGAACACTTGCAACAGTTGTCGTGATACTATGATTCAACCAACGTGCCGGCCCGGCTGCGGGCCTCGCAACACCGCCACAAATGACCCTGATATTCCCCACTCCAGGCTCACTTAAAGCCTGCGGGGCATTTCGTGCGTCCCTTAACGGCCAGCGTGCCAATGTCGCGATGTAAGCCGCGAGATCAGCCGCTTCGATGCGCGTTGGCGATATGTCCGGCATCTTCGGGTGAGGATCGAGCAGGAATTCGCAATCCTTGCTGCGTCGAACCCCGGTCTCGCAATGCTCGAGAACGGCGGTCACCTCGCGCTGGTCGGCGGCGACGGCAAGGCTCACCGGCGAGCACGCTTTTCGCCATTGTGCGAATCGGTCGCTAGTAGCGGCGGCGCAATGATCACCATGGTCAGGCAGCAACCAATGAGCTTCCAGTTGATGTCTTTCTCTCGTCCCTGGCTCTTTTGAACCTGTTCTCAGCCGTACGCTTTGCGTTGGGTCAAGGCCGCTGGACCGCATCTGCCCTATTGATGTCTCCAACGTGGAGGCATACCGATGAAACGCATTGTCGCCTTA
>JASHRR010001375.1 GCA_030037185.1 Xanthobacteraceae bacterium
ATACGGGAACTAATGAGGTCGGCGAAGGGCGCGAGTTGAGCGCGAACCAGGTCCTCGGTCTCGACCCCCTTCCATTCGTCCCGGACGAGTAGTTCCTGATTGGCCGAAAGTGCCTGGATGCGCTCGGAGAAACCTTTGATGAACTCTTCGGGATTTCTGGTGGCGGTTTGGCGGGCGATTGCCTGCACAAGACCGAGCATGTTCTTGGCGCGGTGATTCATCTCGCGCATGAGGAGCTGCTCTCTTTCCTCGTGGCGCTTCCGTTCTGTCATGTCGCGGTTCGTCTCAAGCGCATACACGTCGTCGTCGTACGAGACGCGGACAATGTGGCTTTCGACCACGATATCCCGTCCGTCGCGTGTGGTATGGGTAAGTTCGCCGTGCCAGCTCCCCCCATGGACGATCTGCGCGTCGATGTCCTCGATAGGGATGGGGGCGCGAGTTTGGAGCAACTCGTGGGTTCTGCGTCCCTCCGCTTCGGCAGCCGTATAGCCGTATAATCTCTCGGCCCCGCGGTTCCAGTAGACGATTCCGCGGCCGTCGATCCGCAACGCGAAAATCGCATCGTATGACTGGTCCAGAAGGTCCGCTTGGCGCTGCAGCAATTCCTCGTGTTCTTTGCGTTGGGTGATGTCCGCAACGGTGCCAACCACGCCCGCAGCCTCTCGCTCACCCCCGACGCCCCCGCGATGAGCTAACCCCAAAGTCTCTACCCAGCGGACCTTTCCGTCTCCCTCGAGCCGGAACTCAGTTGTGGAGCCCTTGGTCTCGGCAACCGCATTGAAGGCCGCCCAAACCTTTCCCATATCGTTTGGGTTCGCCCGCTCCATGATCTCTTTGATAGGGGCTTCATTCTCGGTGACATCAACGATTTCCTTAAAGCGCGTATCCCCGGCGACCACGCGGTGAAGCGGATCGTACTGCCACGACCCGAGATGGGCTGCGTCCATGGCAAGCTGTAGACGGAACTGGTTCTCCTCACGTTGCCGCAGCGCGACCGTTAGTGCGGAGAGAGAACGCCGCATGTATTGACGGGTCAGCACACCGATCACAGCGATCAGCAACAATGGGATCGGCGCACCGACTTGCAACAGGGTGCTAACCTTCTGCAAGGCTGACAGGCGGCTGGACAGTATTTGATCCTCCTCGTTCCTAATCTCCGACAAAAGCTGTCGGATTTGGTTCATCATCTGGAGGCCACGGTCGGAATTGACCACAGCACGCGCGGCGTCGGCGCGCCCCGCCTGCTGTTGTTCGATTGTGGAACGCAGCTCGCGCGTCTTCTCTATTATGACGTGTCGCAAGTCGGCAAGCCTCTCCTCGTGCGGTTGGTCACCATCAAGAAGCCGGACCGTTTCGTCCATCAACGCCGGAAGTGCCCTCTCCGCATCGTTGTAGTTGCCGAGGTAAATATCGCGCTCGGTAAGCAGGTAACCGCGTTGATTGGATTCCATCCGCTGCACAAAAAGCAAGACTTCTGAAATTTGCTGATTAACAGCACGCGAATGGCGCACCAATTGCTGCCCTGTGTGTTCGCGTTCAACGAGCCACACGATTGCAGCGCTCAGGATCGCCGCCAATAGCGCCGTAAGCCCGATGCTCCAGGCTAAGACAGTCAATGGTTTCGAATTGGCGGGTGGCACGGACCGGACCTTCCGTGGTTGATTGCGTGAACGAGGAAAGCCGTGAAACGCAAGGCCGTTACCGATTTTCACGACACAAGCCGACCTCGGCGCTACAGCGGCGGCACTCCGACGCCGGGCGACGTTTCGACATAGGTATTTGTCCGAACGGGGCTACGCCCGCCAAAAGATTTTTCGCAGCCGCAACTTCTGGGGATGACTTGGAGTTGTTACTTGACCTTGTGTTTCAAGGCTACAGTCTACGCGCCTGATCACGGTGCGCCATTGCTGCCGTTCCTCTGCTGCGTAGTCAAAACTACTCGGATCAATCTTCTCCGGGATGTGGTGGCGTTCCCGGGCAACGGTGCCGGCGGCCTCGGGTTGATCGATATGCTCGCCATAGCCAGTTCTTGGCGGATGCGACTGGTATCGACGACGATTATCTTGAGCCGGGGCTAGGGTTGTCGGCATGACTCAACTCTTGCCCGGCAGCTGCACGCGCGCCGGCCTTTTTATTTGGGAAGATGGATCAGGCTCCCGCGCTCTAGACCTCGACCTCATCGGGACGCAGCCTCGCCAGCACCGACCGCGCACGACCGGCGGCGAGCTCCTCGATGAGCTCGGTCAGCGTAATGCCGAAATAATGGTCCGCCAGCCGGCCGAGCGCTGCACGAGCCTCGACCCGGACGTCTGCCCGCACCCGGGCAAGATGGCCGTGACCGGCCGAAGTGCCGTGACTGAGGCGCGCCTGTCCCTTGCGATTGCGCTCGCAGACGCAGCGCCGGATCGACTGGCATCGCTGGTTTGCCCCAAAGGTTGGAGGCACGGACTGGGCTGCAGGTGATGGCGGATGGGAGACAGACCGTCAACAAAAAGGAACAAAGGGAGTTCTGGCTTTAATTCCTAATAATGTTGTGTACCGACAGCGTAAGGCTCCTCAAAGATGCGGGCCAGTCTACTAACGATTGACAGGCCTCAATGGTGGTCTGGGCCACGTCTGCCTGGAAGCAAGCTGATCATCCAACGAAACGACAGGACTCATTGCCATGCCTCCCGAGCACAACGGCGCTCATCGCGCTCGTCGGCCCCGGCATTTCGCATATCTGTTTGATACGGATTTTCGAGAAATCGATAAGTGCTTGATTTTATTGGCGCGCCCTACGGGAATCGAACCCGTGTTTCCGCCGTGAAAGGGCGATGTCCTGGACCGCTAGACGAAGGGCGCGACTTTCAGCCCGGGCGACGTATAGATGCGTTTGAAGGGATGGGCAAGCAATCGTCCGACGGCTGTCGTATGCACTTCGAGTTGTCCAAGGTAGGTACACGAATTGTCCGGTTCTGCTCTGTGGCTACAAGACCGCAGGATGCAGAAATTCGGGACGTGTTGAACCGCTGGGAGGGGGAACAATCGATGAGGGAGGCCGGATAGGAGCGACGGTTCCGGGCGATTCCGGGAGCGCCGCCAGGAGGGGCGTGAAGGACTCGTGGACGGCCGGCTTGTTAAGCCGTCGGCGAAGCCGGACCGGATGCCGGAGCTGGTATCTGGACGTCCATCGGGTTGGACCGTGAAGCCATTTCCGCGGGCACTTGCGGCGCGACCGCGACAGGCTTCACACGGCACCGGCAGAGCGAGCGAGGCGCCGTGGCGCGCATCAGCGTGACCCCGCGAAGGCATGATGCCGCGCCAGGACGGGTTCGCGGGCGGGCTTTGCGGGCAGCGGGCGCTCGATCTGATCGTCGCCAATAAAGGCACAAGGGTCGCCCATTCAGGGTCGCCCTTCGGGCTTTTGGAAGACGCGGCGCCGGCAGTCGCCGCAGAGCGTCCTTGGCTTCGGCCGAACCAAATCGCCCAATCCTACCACTTCCCGGTATTTGGCATCGACTTCCACGGCTCCTGGGGCGGCAGCGGGGCGCCTTTTTGCAGGAGTTCAATCGATTGCCTGTCGGGAGAGCGCACGAATGCCATCATGCCGTCGCGCGGCGGCCGGTTGATGGTGACACCCCCATTCATCAAGCGCTCGCACGTCGCATAGATGTCGTCCACCTCGAAGGCCAGGTGGCCGAAGTAGCGGGCTTCGCCGTAGTCCTCGCCGTCCCAATTATAAGTGAGCTCGATGAGCGGCGCATCACGGCCGGCGGCAATGCTCTGCTCGACCAGCTCGCGGTCCTGCGGAGCGGCAAGGAACACATTGGTGTAACGTCCCTTGTCGTCCGGGCGGCGCTGCACCTCGACGAGCCCAAGCTGGCCGCAGAAGAATCGGAGAGCGGCGTCGAGATCGCGGACGCGCAGCATGGTATGAAGATATCTCATGACGGACCTTTCCGTTGCGTGTGATACAAGTTCTTGCAGCTTCGCGGAGGCTGGGGCGAACTTCAATAGTTGCGAACCACGATCGAGCGGCAGGTGCCATTACATGATTATGGCCGATGTTGAGACTGGCATTGCACGGTTGCGCGACTTGGTGAATGAGGCGGATGTCGTCGTCCCATTCACGGGGGCGGGTATTTCCACCGAATGTGGCATTCCCGACTTTCGTTCGCCAGGCGGTCTGTGGACTAAATATCAGCCGATTTCATTCGACGAGTTCATGGCAAGTGCAGAGATGCGAAGCGAATCCTGGCGCCGGCGCTTTGCCATGGATAAACAGTTTTCCACAGCACGACCGGGCTGCGGCCATCTGGCGCTGGCGAGCCTCCACCGTTTGGGGAAAATCCCGGC
>JASHRR010001376.1 GCA_030037185.1 Xanthobacteraceae bacterium
CATCTCATCGGCCAGAATCGGGCGGACCTGTTGGCGATGTGGACGAGTTCCAGAGGTGATTTGGATGAGCGACCAGGTAACAAGAGTCACAATGGTCCGTCCGGCTCGTGGACGCGGTTTGCTTGTCCGCTTTGCGGGCGATCGACGAGATCATAAGCTCGACATGATCGCTCGCAGTGCTCATTTCACACCCCTGATGGACGATACTGGATCTTTCGCCAAGGTGGCTATCGTGGAAGATGGTCTCGGTCGTGGCTTGGCCAATCCAAACCAAATGGGGTCGGCGGATTGCGGAGGAGCAGGAGCCGATGTCAGGAGCGGACTTCGCCAAATGGCGCGTGCGCCTGGGACTCTCGTTGACCGAGGCGGCCAAGGTCCTTGGGGTAGGTCGCCGGACGATCGTGGGCTATCTGAAAAAGGATGAATTGCCGCCTGTTGTCGGTTGTCCTGGTTACCGGTAACTATGCTGACGCCAGTTGTGACAGCTATTCCTCGCCGTAATACCGCTTCAGGGCCTTGCCTGACAGCTGTGCCGTCACCCGGCGCTCGGCGCTTGCGGCCAGGTCGCCGATCAGCGCAGGCGCGCTGCAATTCCTGTGATGCGCCAGGCGGAGGAGTTTCGCCTTGGTGGTCGCTTCAAGGATGAAATGCCCCGGGTCTTCGTGCCGTTTTCGAGGTGGCGTTCGCGATACTTGGCTTGCTTCTCGGCGTTGGTTAAGGCCATGGATGCTGTCTCCGGTGCGTTGCAATCGGTTACCGGTAACCTAAAGTGCAGGTCGCGACAAGCCTAGGGTGTCGGCGTGATAGCCCGCGGCAACCTCCCCAAAAGAAAGACAACTCTTGCGGCGGCGCGTAGGCGTCCTCGCACATCGGGCGCCGAGCACCGGCGCGCTGCAATCAGTTACCGGTAACCTAAGTGCAGGGCGCAAGCTGACCAGGCCCTGTTGGGGGTGTCTGATTTTATTGCCTGACGCGCGTCGGTGCGGCGCTATATATTGATTTGCCACAGCCGCGCAGGGCCTTCGCGATACCTGGCTTGCTTGTCGGCGTTGGTTAAGGCCATGGATGCTGTCCCCGGTGCATTGCAATCGGTTACCGGTAACCGCTACCGGTAACCTAAGTGTAGGTTGCAAGCAAGCCCTAAGGTGTCGGCGTGATAGCCCGCGGCAACCTCCCCCAAGAGAAAGACAACTCTTGCGACGACGCATAGGCGTCCTCGCACGTCGGGCATCGAGCACCGGCTGCAGGCGCTTTAGGATTTTCCCTCGTGAAGGACGCAAATTGTTCGGAAAGCCGAGATCATCCGGTATGGAATCATCGGCCTCATCGTCGGTCGGGTGATGTCCGGCCCCCTCGGCCGTCAAGCTTGCGGTGAACGCGCTGTTCGCGGGGCGACGCAATGGAGCCCGCCGATATCCTCGATCCGAACAGCGTTGGAGGCTGCATTTTTCGACTGGACACGGCTCGGGAATGCGAGGAGCCTCTGTGTGCGCGAGGTTTGCGATTTCTCGCTCTGCGACGCCGGCTCTTGCGTGGTCCCTCGGACGCATGACTTTTTCCTGCAGGCCGTCTGGCACGCGACGACTCGGTCTCATCGATGCGCGATCTGGCCACAGCACGGCTGCGCCTCGATCGCCTTGCCGCAATGGCGGCGCTGCGACTTTCTTCCCCTGGGCTGCGCCCATTCCTCGCGGAGACAAGAAAGTCGCTGCGCCCCATCCAGCGCTGCGTTGCGGCCCTGACGGGTGCGTCGTCGATCGCCTGCGGCCTCTTGATCGACATCGAGACCGCGGTGGTCGCGGGCTCGGACAGCCAGGGAGAAATAACATGGCTACCATCGGGACCTTCGAGCGCATTGGCGACAGCGAGTACCTGGGCGATATCTTCGCCCTCAGCCTGCGTGCCAAGAACGTCCGCATCGTTTCCGTGAGCCGGACCAACGAAAACGCGCCGAGCCATCGCATCTACATCGACCAAGTGGAGGTCGGTGCGGGTTGGTCGAAGCGCTCGCCCGAGGGCCGCGACTACCTCTCGGTCAAGCTCGACGACCCGAGCTTCAACGCGCCGATCTACGCCAACCTCGTCCACGCCGAAGGCGCCGAGACTTGCACCCTCATCTGGTCCCGTCCCAATCGCCGCCAGGGCGACGGATGAGCGCCAGCGACACCGCCCGCCCGGAGCGATCCGGGCGGGTTTTTCCTCACCGGCCCAGTGTTACCTGGACAACATCAGCATGAATTATCCAAGGCAAGTGCAGAAGCGGTTGCATTTGTGCGCCTGTGCTGTAAATCGCTCTTCGTCTATCTGAGAAGCCCCAATATGACAAAGCGTGATCCCGTGGTCGCCGATGTAGCGCCGTCCGCCGATACGCTTACCCCTTACGACAAAGACCACCTGGTCACATACCTGCGGCTTCTCGATGCCAACACCCAGGGTGCAGATTGGACAGAGGCGGCGCGGATCGTCCTGGGCATTGATCCCGACCACGAACCCCAACGGGCGCGAGCCGTCTGGGAAAGCCACTTGGAGCGCGCCAAATGGATGACGACCCACGGCTACAGGGACCTCCTTCGTCGGATGAGCCGTTAGCGCAAATCGACCTCTAAGGTCCTCTCTCTCTTCCAATTCATCGGCAATTACACTCATTGAAAGGCGCCAAGTGATCAATTCCGGGGTGTTCCGCGCCTGTATCGATCAAGGCGTCGACACTCAGGCGTCCCCTGATCACCGCGCGATCCATAATTTCAACAAAGCAGCATAATAATAGGCCGATCGGAAAATAATCCGACACTTGGGGGGGTACGACAGATGCCATACGAGCGCGATTGGCGGGATGCCGACGCCTGCGCCTGTCTCTATGATCTTGGCGCCACCGCGTTCGCCTGGGAGTTTCTCAGACGCAATTGCGCCTACCGGGCCGCCCACCAGGCCATCGCCGGCGCTGGAGATGCAGCCGATGAAATATCCGAACAGGTGGCGCATCAATGGGGGTTGCGATTTCGCGGCCGATCCCAGCCTCAGCGCCGATCGTGCGTGTGTGGTGTGGCTGCCGCACATTGATCCGACCACGGTGGTTGCCGGGCCAGCCCCGGATGACACTCGGTCAGCGAAGTGACGCTGCCACTCTCGCGATAATATGAACGGATCGGAAAATAATCCGACACGGGGGGACGACAGATGCCATACGAGCGCGATTGGCGGGATGCCGACGCCTGCGCCTATCTGCACGATCTTGGCGCTGCCGCGTTCGCCTGGGAGTTTCTCAGACGCAATTGCGCCTACCGGGCCGCCTACCAGGCCATCGCCGGCGCTGGAGATGCCGCCGCCGAAATGTCCGAACGGGTGGCGCACCAATGGGGGTTGCGATTTCGCGGCAGACCCCAGCCTCAGCGCCGATCGTGCGTGTGTGGTGTGGCTGCCGCACATTGATCCGACCACGGTGGTTGTCGGGCCAGCCCCGGATGAGTTTGTTGAGGCCCGCTCGATCAGCGAACTGACGCTGCCACTTTCGCGTCTTGGTCAGCATTGGCTCCTCGATCGGGGATGTGATGCGCTGCCGATAGCGCTCATCGGCGGCATGGACACCGCCGCCCGAGTGGCCGTCGTCATCCCGCTCGACGACAGCTTTCCCGTGCGCGCTGAAGCGGCCGGCCGGCTGTTCAACGCCCTGACGGGCCGCCCCCCCGCTCGGGCGCCGAACGCCCTGACCGCGCAGCAGCGCCGCCGGCTCGGATTGATGCTCCGCGGCCTCGACGGCTGGCTTGAACGCTGCTCGTACCGCCAGATCGCCAAAGTTCTGTTCGGGCCCAACTCCATTCCGGCGGGACGCGGATGGAAGACCCACGAGCTGCGCGGCCGCACCATTCGTCTGTGCAGCCGCGGGCGCGAGCTCATGCACGGCGCGTACCTCAATCTGGTGCGGCATCCCGGCGAGTTTCGCAGCTGACCAGGCTCTGTTGGGGGGGGGGTGTCGACCTCAGCCCCCCCGCAGATCGTCATCCCCCCCCGCCGCAGGATTACGCCATCGTGGTCAGCACGGGCCGCCAGTGTCGGGCGGCACGCTCTGAGAACCGCGGAGGCTCAATCATGTCTGCCCAGTTCCCCTTGCCGCTGCCCTTTCTTCGTACAGAGGAAGCCGCACGCTTTGTCGGGGTTTCACGCCGAACGCTTGAAAAGCACCGCATCTATGGCACCGGCCCGAACTACAGCAAGATCGGCGGCCGCATCATCTACGCGGTCACAGACCTGAGAGAATGGGTTGAACGCGGCGCCAGGCATGCGACGTCCGATCGAGGCGCGACCACCATCCTGCCCGCAAAACCGGTCGACAAGGCGGGCCGGAGTCGGCCGGTCGGAGACGGCTCAACCGGCGTCGAACGCGATGCTGCCGGAGAGCCCGCAAGACTTGACACGCCCGCGGCCGCACGCCTCGTCGGGGTGTCGCCGCGCACGCTTGAAAAGCACCGCATCTATGGCACCGGCCCGAACTACAGCAAGGTCAGGGGCCGGGTCTTTTATGCGATCGGCGATCTCACAGAGTGGGCCAAACGCGGCGCCAGGCATTCGACGTCCGATCGAGGCAAGACAACCGTCCTGGGCGCAATACCAGCCAACAGACGTGCAGCCAGGTTGGAGGGTGGTGTGCGATGACGGCTCCTTTTTCGCTGCGCCAACAAGGCGTCAGGGCATCCCGGCAAGACCCGCATGACAGCACGATCGACGCCGCGCGCGAGCTCACCCACGTCGATGTGCTGTGGATCAGGCAGCGCGTCGAGAACCGGGTCCGGTTCGGCAGGATCGAGCAGCAGCACGTGATCGACCGCCATTGGCGTGTCGTGTCATTCGCGCCAGACAGCATCTTCGCGTTCCTGCGCTGGGCGTCCAACCCCTACGGTACCGTATACTCGCAAATCGACATCCTGCGCGCCGTTGCGCCCGGCGAGGGCTACGTCACCGCCCCGCACGTACGCCCCGGCGGCGACAGTCTGCTGCACATTTCTGGCTGGCCGAGGGTCGAGAAAGTGCTCCACGCGATCGAGGTCGTCGAAGCGCTGGGCATCGATCCCGCCGACGTCGCACCCGACTACTGGCGGCATGTTCACAACCGCTTGTCCGCCGGTGATCGGCCGCAATCTTACACACGGACACGGCATCACGCCTGGCTGCGGCGCAAGCGGGTGATGCGATGACAAGCCGTGTCATTGTGCTCCCGACCGTGGCGATGGCCGTCGCCGCCATCGGGACGACCATTATGGACCCGGCAATCACCCCGCGCTTCGTCTGGAACGCCTCCGCAAGCGTCCCGATCGGCCTCTACAGCGTGCGCCCGGCGCACCATCTGACCATCGCTGCCCTCGCCGTTGCCTATCCGGCGGAGCCGCTCGCCGGATGGCTCGAAGAGCGGCGCTATCTCCCGCGCGGCGTGCCGCTGCTCAAGCCCATTCTCGCACTCGACGGCCAGACAGTCTGTCGTGTCGGTGCCCGCATTACGGTCGATGGACGCGAGGTGGGCATCGCGCATGACAAGGACCACAGCGGACGCCCGCT
>JASHRR010001377.1 GCA_030037185.1 Xanthobacteraceae bacterium
AGGCAAGGTCGAAGCGCAACGGGCCGAATGGAGAATCCCAGATCAGGCCCACACCGACCGACGAGCGGATGTTGCCGTTGCCGGTGGCGATCAATGTTTCACCGGTCTGCGCCCATGAGGTCGGTCCGACGTAATTCATCAATTGGCCGGCGTCGCTAAAAAACGCAAGCTTCATGCCGAAATCCTTCGGCGCGAAAAACATCGGCGTCTGGAATTCGACCGAGCTCGCCCAGTAGAGCGAGCCGCCCAGGGCGTCGTTCGTGCCACACCCAACGACATTTGGCGTCCCGCACAATTGGACGGACTGGGTGACATCTCGTGGTCCGAAGCCTGCCGGCGCAAATCCTCGCACCATATCCGGGCCGCTCTGGAAATGATCGAGCATGCGCAGGCCGTCGCCGCCCCAACCCGTGGCATAGCCGCCCTGACCGCGGAGCAAAAGTACGAGGTCAGGAAAGATCTCGTCATAGAGCCGCGCGTTGAGGGTCGTTTTGACAAACCTCACATCGCCGCCTGCGCCGGCGACGTCCTGCTTGAGCTCGACAAGCAGTCCATTGGTCGGGTTTTTGGTGTTGTCCAGGGTGTTGTAAGCGAGCGTATAGCCGACCGAGGATACAAACACTGGCCCGGCCGCCAGCTCTTTGCGGACCGCCAGCGAGGATTCGCCGTCCTGGAAGCAGTTCTGCTGCACGGGGTTTTCGGAGAACGGTAGCCCTGGAGTGGTAGCAACGCCATTTGTCACGGAGCCGGGATTGATCAGGTTTTCCTTAATGGGCTCGGGAAATGTATCAAAGGCGCTGTTGGGATTGATATTGTTACAGTTATCGAGCTGGAACGGCAGCGTGATCTCCTGCTCATAGGCCGTGTAGCGCGCCTGGGTCGATATGTTCTCCGTGATTGGAATGCCAAACTTGATGTCGCCGCCGATCGTCTTCGAGCCGTAGGAGATATACGGGGTCGGCAACCTCTCCTTCCAGAACGCGTCCCAGCCAAAAGCCAGCCTCTCGCCCAAAAGATAAGGCTCGACGAACGACAGGTCGAAGCCGCGCGCATATTGCCCGTATTGCAGCGAGATTTTGGCGATGTCGCCGGTTCCCATCAGGTTGCGCTCGCCGAGCGAGACCTCGCCGATGATGCCGTCCGCCGTCGAATAGCCGCCTGCGAACGAGAACTCGCCGGTGGACTGCTCCTCGAGATCGCAATCGATGATGATGCGGTCAGGCGCGGAGCCGGGCTCGGTGGTGATCTTCACATTCTTGAAATAGCCGAGATTCTTGATCCGGCGCTCGGCACGGTCGACCAGCGCCTTGTTGTAGGGGTCGCCCTCCACTATGTCGAACTCGCGGCGGATCACATAATCGCGCGTGCGCGTATTGCCCCGGATATTGATGCGCTCGATGTAGGTGCGTGGCCCTTCCTCGACGACGAACGTGACATCCACGGTGCGGGTCTCATTGTTGCGCTCCCCGCGCGGGCGCACCGTGGAGAAAGGAAAGCCGCGCCTCGCCACCTCGATCGAGGTGTCTTCGACCGATTTCTCAATCGCATCGGCGTTGTAAACTTTGCCGGATTCGACACGAAGCTTGTAGCGCAGCGATTCGGGAGGGACCTCCGGCACATTCGAGACAATGTTAACGGCCCCGAAATGGTATTGCTGGCCTTCATCGATCGTAAAGGTAATGACGAAGCCATGCCCCTCGGGGTCGTATTCTCCGACCGCCGACACGATGCGCACGTCCGCGTAGCCGTTATGGAGATAGAAGCGCCGCAACAGATCGCGATCGGCCTCGATCCGGTCGGCGTCATAGATGTCGTTCGACTTCAGGAAGCTGAGCCAGTTGCTGACGCCCGTCTTGATCACGTCCTTGAGACGGTATTCGGAAAAAGCCTTGTTGCCGACAAAAATGATCTTCTCGACGCCGGTCTTGGCGCCCTCGTCGATCTCGAAGACAAGATCGACGCGGTTGTTTGGCAGCTCGATGATTTTCGGGTCAACCCGAACGTCATAGCGGCCGTTGCGCTGATAGACCTCCATAATGCGCTGAACATCATTCTGCACGGTTGCCCGCGAAAACGTTCCGCGCGGTTTGGATTGAACTTCGGAGGAGAGCTGCTCGTCCTTGGCCTTGTGATTGCCCTCGAAGGCAACCCGGTTGATGACGGGATTTTCCACAACCGTTACAAGAATCCGCCCGGGGCCAGGCGTGATGTGAACATCCTGGAACAGACCCGTCGCATAGAGCGACTTGAGTGCGGCATCGATCGTGGCAGAATCCAGACGCTCGCTTCCGCCGACCCGGAAATATGAACGAATTGTGTCGGCCTCGACCCGGCGATTGCCCTCGACATCGATTCGCGTCTGGGCAGACTGTGCCAGGCTCACGCCGGCAGTCCCAATTGAGCCGGCGATGACGCCGAACAGGCTCGCGCACAGTAATCCCGCGACGACGGCGACATTTGCCACACGTCCCCGCCCCAATCGTGCCTTCATTCCCATCCCCAAACGCCCCTGCAGTCCAAGCCCGTCATAGGATCAAGGAATCCCCCTGACGTCTTTGTACAAGCTTTCCCCCCCGCTGCAAACAGAGACTTATCGCTTTCTTCCCGTTTGCTTTCATAATGTTGCGCTGCGGTCACGGACCGCGACCCGCCGCTGAGGCGGGCGCCGACAAAGATCATCAACATTAAGACGATAGCAAGGCAAAGCCGGAACAAGACCTCCTCAACCCACGGCAATCATGGCCGCTCGGTTGAGAAAAGAAGCTGGCCGCCAGCACCTGCCGACGGCGCGGCACATAATCGTGCGAGGCCCCACGTCATTCTATTCGGGATGCGACCGGCCCGCAGCCCGGCGCCCCGCAACAAGGCCGGTTTGCCGCGCCGGCCACGCCTCACGATTTGCTGACCAGTGAGTGCAGATCGTTGACGATGGTAAAGATCAATAACATGAGGACGATAGCAAGGCCGATCCGGAATCCGACGTCCTGCGCCCGCTCCGACAGCGGGCGGCCCCGCGTGGCCTCGATCGCGTAGAACATAAGGTGGCCGCCGTCGAGCAGGGGAATCGGAAACAGATTGATAAGCCCGATCGAAACCGAGACGGCCGCGGTGACGCTGAGAAATGCTTCCAAGCCGATTCTTGCCGCCTCCCCTGAAATCTGGGCAATTTTGATTACGCCGCCGATCTGATCGGGC
>JASHRR010001378.1 GCA_030037185.1 Xanthobacteraceae bacterium
GTCGAATGCAACTGACGGCCGACGGAGCCGCATCTTTCTCGGAGCAGATGTCCTATCCGCCGGAGGCTCTCGGGACGCACACAGGGATCAGCAGGGTCTCAACGGAATTTCTTCAGACAACGATTGGCGCAGCAAGCAGCCGGACATCTGTCAGCGAACGGATGCAATTCGCCGGATCGTTGAACAGTCATTGCGGCCGAAACCGCCGATCGACGGCAATCCCAAGCGGAGACCGAGTTGCCAATTCCATCAGTGACCTAAAAATGTGCAAAGCATCCAAATCACTCGTTAACATGGCTCGCAAGAGCCAGCCGAGTTTTTCAACGAATCGCCTCAACTACAACATGAGCCGACTGGCCGGCGGCATGGCTAGCCCATAGACAGCACCATGGAAATTCTACTACCCGCGATCGTAGTTGTCGGCCAACGCTACGCTCTGCTGGGTCACGACCGCGCAGTGTTTGCCGTGGCTCCCGCAAAATTTACTGGCGCCGGAATAGCCGTTTCAAGCCACGGATTGATCGCCGTTCGTGCCCGCTAAACCGTTAGGAACTCGGATTGATCGCGATGAGGGCGGCCTTGCTTGGCTCATTCGCACCCCTTGCCGGCGGGATAGGCCAGACACAAATTATCGCCAACCTTTTCCCGCTTCCTGAGTTGAAAGGGGGCAAATTAGCGTGAGGTACAGGCCATGTTCATTGCCATGAACCGATTCCGGGTCATCAGAGGATGCGAAGCCGCCTTCGAGCAGGTGTGGCTGTCCCGTGATACCTATCTTGATACCGTGCCGGGATTCGTCGAATTCCACCTTCTCAAAGGCCCTGCGGCCGAGGACCACACCCTCTATGCATCCCACTCAGTGTGGCAAAGCCGCGGCGCCTTCGAGGCATGGACTCGATCCGAAGCCTTCCGCGCCGCACATCAGCAGGCTGGAGAACACAAGCCACTCTATCTCGGCCATCCCCAATTCGAGGGATTCGAGATTTGCCAGACAGTAGCTCGTAGCAGCGCGGCTGCGGCCGAATAGAGCCTAAACGCCTCAACACGTCAGCGCACCAGGAGGCGGCCGGCGAAATGCCGGCGGCCCTTGGCCGTCAGCGTGCGTGTAATGGGTTCTCGTTCAGCGGGTGTGTCGTGCGGCTTTGAGACCGATGGCGCGACCGGGGAATGTCCACTGACGACCGCCGTGCTGACGCAGCGAGCAGGCTTGGTCGCAATGGTCATACCGGTTCCGCGGGCGCTCGTGCGCGTGTCACTCAGAAATCCGGCTTGTCGGCTTGCAGGAGCGGCACCACGTCATAGTTGAAGTAACCTGTGTTGTTCTCCGCACACACCATCTCCATCATCGCGCCCTCTTCGGTGCGTCGGTAGCGCTGGATCGCGTCCCACGGCGTGTTGTAGGCGCCGGGATCTTCGACGTGCACCTTGACTTCGATCGTCTTGTCGCCGTTGATCAGCTGCAAGCGCTCGACGACATGCAACTGTGTCGTGTGGGGTGTGCGATAGTTGTCGACGAAGGTCCTGTCGTTCTGCGCGATGGTGTCCACGACCAGCGTGTCGCCGTTCTCATAATGGCCGATGGATTCGCCGTACCAGGAAAGCTTTGGGTTGGCAGAATGCGGCTGGTTGAGGAACACGCGGCGGATTTGCTGGTCCTGCTGCCAGATCATCAGCACTTCTGTCGGCGTCTGGATGAAGCGGACCGGGTTGGCGGGAAACAGCAGGAAGCTCGGAACCCCCGCGGGATAGCAGCGCGAGTCCGCCGTGAAGGGGACCTTGCCGGCGATCACCTCTTCGTTGGCTTTGCGCATCCG
Source organism: Xanthobacteraceae bacterium (assembly GCA_030037185.1). The sequence continues at coordinate 1,815 of JASHRR010001378.1, forward strand.
CTCGATCGCCCAGCTTGAGGATCGGATTGTTGAGGTCAGCCACCCGATAGGTCGGCTGCTTGCCGGTTCGCGCCGCCTCCCCATTGGTGAGATAGGGATACTTCGGATCGTTGGTGACCGGACCGGGGCCGCTCGGCGGCGCCACAAAGTCGACCCCGAAACCCTTGCCTGAGGCGACCCAGCCGACGTTGGGGTTGGAAGCAAAGTTCGGGATCTGCTGCTGTGCCGCGGCGATCGTTGGCCACAGCAAAGCGGCGCACAGGAGGCCGGCCAAGGAACCGGCAAATTGACCGGCTGAAGAGCCGTCTGCGCGATGGACCAAACGGGCGCGTAGGCGATGCGGCATGGATGTGCTCCTCCTCGAGTGAGGCCAGCATAGCATCAACCGAGGCACAAGGGAGCGATCACCGAAACCTCCGGTACCAGCCGTGGCGGGGTCCGCGCCGAAGCGCTCGCACAGTTCCAACAGAGCCGGCTGGGCGAGGCTGCCGACGTGGCCGCCCCATCATCTCGGCCTCGCGTTTGGGAGCAATCCTGCATCGAGCGCGCAGCCGCCGCGCGGACGGCCTTTCCATCGCGCCGCGGAGCTGCCGCCTGATTTATTGCTTACCCGGTTTCGACAGAACAACAAACTATCTGACATCTGCCACTTAGATTTTCGGCGCCGGTCACGTCAGCGGAACGAAGTCGTAATCGCCAATGCCCTGCAGCACGAGAAAGACCGCGGAGGCACCGCCCGCATTCGTCACGAGGTGCGGGCGCTTAGGTGGGACTGCAAACGTCTGGCCGGGCGTCAGTCGCACCTCTTCTTTCGGGTCTTGCA
>JASHRR010001379.1 GCA_030037185.1 Xanthobacteraceae bacterium
ATTTGTTGGCTGGCCTGATGTTCCCGAAGTCGAACGAGAGGTTACGAACTGGTTCGATGCAAACTCGCTCGACGAGGAGAAAGCCGCGATCCGCCGACTTAACAAGGCGGCAATGGAATCGGTTGTTTTTGCGCCGACCGGATTTTTCCTGATGTACCAGGCGTGGCGCAGGAACGTCGCCGGCATCGTGCCGGGTCCGCTGCCGTTCTTCTGGGGCGTGAGCAAAGCTGTTTGAGGGATTTCAAGCTCTTCCTCAAACGCGGAAATTAGTGTTTAATCTCAGATCGTGAGCTGCCAGCGGGACGTGCCGAAATCCTGCCAGTTAACGGCGGCCTGGTGCCCACGGCGGGCGAGCATTCCATGTATCAATATATCAATCCATTTTATCGCGGGCGGCACTGACGGTTAAATGGTCGTGCTCCCGCAGGTGGGAGCCAATCATGAAACGTCGCCAGTTCTTAAGTGCTGTCGCCAGCGCAGGTGCCATTTCCATTGCTAAGCCGGCCATCGCCCAGTCAACGCCGGAAATCAGATGGAGGCTCACCGCGAGCTGGCCGAAATCGCTCGATACACTCTATGGCTCCTGCGAAATTCTGGCCGACCGTGTCAGGGAGATCACCGACAACAAGTTCCAGATTCAGGTATTTGCAGCTGGCGAGATAGTGCCGGCCTTAGCAGTGCTCGATGCGGTGCAAAGTCAGAGTGTTGAGATGGGCAGCACCGCAGCGGCGTACTACTTAGGCAAAGAACCGGCTCTTGCGTTTGGCACCGCGGTGCCGTTCGGCCTCAACACACGGCAAATGGAATCGTGGTTGTTGCATGGTGGTGGCAACGAACTGCTGCAGGAAGTTTTCACCCAGTTCAACTGTTATGGGATTCCCATGGGCAACACTGGGGCGCAGATGGGGGGCTGGTTCCGCAAGGAGATCAATCGAATCGAAGATATGCGAGGTTTAAAATTTCGGATTGCCGGCTTGGCTGGCCGGGTCCTTACCAAAGTTGGTGTGGTGCCACAGCAGATCGCGGCCGGTGACATTTATCCATCGTTAGAGAAGGGGACGATTGATGCGGTCGAATGGATCGGCCCCTATGACGACGAGAAGCTCGGCTTTCAAAAGATCACCAAATACTACTACTATCCGTCGTGGTGGGAAGGCTCTGCCAATGCCCACACACTCGTCAATCTAGACAAGTGGAATGCGCTGCCCAAGCATTATCGGGCGGCCATCCTCGCCGCAGCGCGGGATGCTGGCAATTGGCTGACGACCAAATACGACGCTGTGAACCCGCCGGCATTGAGGCGCCTCCTCGCTGGCGGCGTACAACTGCGCGGCTTTTCGCAGGAGATTATGGAAACCTGCTATCGGGCTGCAAACGAGGTCTATGCGGAAATCTCGGCGCAAAGCCCAAGCTTCAAGAAAGTTTATGACAGCCTCGTTGCCTTCCGCAGCACCAGCTACCTGTGGTGGCAGGTGGCAGAAATGTCATTCGATAGCTTCCAAGTGCGCATGCGCACAAGGACGTGACCTGACCAGCTTGCACGTCAGCTTCGGGTCACTTTCAGACCAAATCGGAGGCTGCGTCGTTGCCCGTCTATTGGTCCTGGGAAACCCTGGAGGCTCGCGAAAAAAGCAGGTCGGCAATCTCAGCCTCACTTGCCGGGCGCTCGCGAACGAATGCGTTGAGACGCTCACCAACATCATGCGAGGCGCGATCAAGGGCGTGACGCCGCGCGATCGTATCGCCGCCGCGACGCATCTGCTCGACCGCGGCTATGGCAAGCCGACGCAGGCGATCGACATCATCATGTTGGGCAAGAAGATCTCCGAGCTGAGCACCGCCGAGCTGATCGAGCTGAATTCGCGGCTCGCATCCGGCCTGGCCGGCGAGTCCGAGCAACCCTCCCCACAGGAGCTGAACTGATGACAGGATTTCCAAGCTTGCAAGAGCTGGTCAGCGCCGAGCTGGCCCGCCGCCAGGAAGCGAGCAGCACGTTCCTTCCGTTTTGTTACACGGTCCATGACACGGCCGACGCGATGTGTGATTCCGCCGCAGCTGTATCTGCGGTCGAGGAGGAGCATGTGGCCCGCCTGAAGGGCGAGATGAAGAGGGCGCCGACCATCGCACCCGACATTGTCGAGGCCGTAGATGAGGCTTTGGCGGCGGCGCATCCGAAACATTTCGCCAGGCTTGGCCGGCTGAGCATCATCAAGCATGTCATCGTGACCTCGGGCATGCGCCATGCGCCAGTGCCGGAGGCGATCGAGGACGCTATGCCGTCGCCCGGCGTTGCGCCGCCGGCTGCGCGCCCCGACAAGGACGAGGTCGCCGAGCACTATGCCGAGCGCATACGCCGGATGCGCGAGGAGCAATTCTGATGCCTGGGCACCGGTCGGACAATGGGGACCTTCCGGGTCCGGGAGGTGACCACCAGCCGCGCCGCCGCAGCCGGCGATCGAGAAAATTACCGAGATCCTCGAAAGATTCTTCCTCAACGACCAGCGGCTCACGACGGAACTGCTGCAGGAGCTGAGCCGCTGCTCTGTCGCGGACTTGATCCGATTATTTGTGTGCGCTGAGCCGCAGCCGCGACCCGTGGGCACGTTTTTGGGTGAGGAGGCCACCAAGGGGTCGGCGCCAGCAGAACCGCTTGATACCCCGATATCGTTATTGGTCGAATCTATGTACGAGAGTCC
>JASHRR010001380.1 GCA_030037185.1 Xanthobacteraceae bacterium
AGCCGGCGAGATCCCCTGGCATCAGGAAGCGGCCAGGCGGCAGCAGGGTCATGCCATACCGTTCATTGCGGCAAGCCGAGAGGTACTCGGTGAACAGCCGTGCGGCGTCGATCGCCACCCTCTCCTCGGCGGGGCTCGTCACATCAAGCGTTGCCAGATGCGCCAGCCACTGCTTGGCGAGCAGCGCCCGCGGCCGGCGGCGCGACAGCTCGAGCGTTTCGGCCGACCAGGTCTCGAAGCTTTTTGAGAGCAGCGGCAAGTCGAGCAGCCATTCGCCCGGATAGTCCACCATATCGAGCACCAGCTCGCGCATCGCGCCGCGTTGCGACTGGTATTCGATGACGAGGCGCAACTCGCTGATCTGGCGGGTCGACTCCGGCCAGACCCGGTCCGCCACCAGGGCCTGGATATGGCCCTCATAGTCGAATCGCGGCACCGCGTCGTCAGGTTGCGGCGTCAGCTGCGCCCGCGCGATGCGCCCTTCCGAAAGCGCCGAGAATACCGGAAACCGCCCGCTGCGCACCAGCCCGTGCACCAGCGCCGTGATGAAGACTGTCTTGCCGGCCCGTGACAGGCCGGTGATCCCGAGGCGTAGCGTCGGATTAACCAGGCCCTCGCCGTATTCCAGGATGGAACGCGCCGCCAGGCGGGCCTGTTCTATGAGGTCGGAGAAGGCCACGGTTTGTGGAATGTGGAGAGCGGGGCGGCGTCAAGCAAGGCCCGCAGCCCTGCCGATCCGTGGACGTCACGGGGTGCGCCGGCTGCGGTCTTCCAGCGCAGTGAAATCACGCTCGTCCGCGTTTTGGTCCCGTTGGGTGCCCCGCTACCGGCCGGTCAGCAATGCCCGGCTGCCTGCTGCGAGGCTTTGATGGAGCGCAGTGCCGCGCTGCGCTTAAACGCGCTGATCGCGGCTTCGCTCCATCAAATCTTGAGCGCCTCAATGCACAGTCGTTGCGGCCTGCTTGGCGTTAGGCGGGAACGCCGGGTTGGTCTCGGTGCCGCGGAGAAGCGCCAGCGCGGTCTGCAGCGCTTTGTCGTCCTTTGCGTCCTTCGGAATAAAGGACTGCGAGCCGGACTGCTCCGCGCCCTCTGCCTTGAGGTGTCCGGGCAGGCTCGATTCACTGCGTGTTTGCGGCTGCGCGTCGGCAACTTCCTTCGGCACGTCCTGAAGCACCTCGATGTCCGGCGCGACGCCCTGCGCCTGGATCGAGCGCCCCGACGGCGTGTAATAGCGCGCCGTCGTCAGCCGCAGTGCGCCGTTGCCTGCGCCGAGCGGGATAATGGTCTGCACCGACGCCTTGCCGAATGTTCGCGACCCGACGATCGTCGCGCGCTTTTGGTCCTGCAGAGCGCCGGCGACGATTTCCGAGGCGGATGCCGAGCCGCCGTTGATGAGTACAATCAGCGGCTTGCCGTCGATAAGATCGCCCGGCACCGCATTGAACCGTTGCACGTGGTCGGTATCGCGGCCCCGGATCGAGACGATCTCGCCGCTCACCAGAAACGCTCCCGCCACACGCACCGCCTGATCCAGCAGGCCGCCCGGATTATTTCGCAAGTCCAGGATGTAGCCCTTGAGTCGGTCGGACGGAATCTTTGCCTGGATAGTCTGCACCGCCTGCTTGAGATCGTCGGAGACCCGACCGGTAAACTGGGTGAGGCGGATGTAGCCGACGTCGTCGCCTTCCACCTCCTGGCGCACCGCGCTGACTTTGATGATCTCGCGCACCAGGGTGAGATTGATTGGCTCGTCCTTGCCCTTGCGCAGGATCTCCAACCGAACCTCGGTGCCGGGAGTGCCCCGCATCTTTTCAACCGCCTGGGTCAAGGTCATGCCTTTGACCGGCGTGCCGTCGACCTGGTCGATGACGTCGCCTGCGAGAACCCCGGCCTTGGCGGCGGGCGTGTCGTCGATCGGAGACACCACCTTGAGGACGCCGTCCTCCATGTTGACCTGCATGCCGAGGCCACCGAATTGACCGCTGGTCGTCGCCTGCATGTCGCGATAGCTCTTCGCGTCCATGTAGCTCGAATGCGGGTCGAGCGACTTGACGATTCCATCGATTGCGGCGGTGAGGAGTTTTTCGTCGTCCGGCTTGTCAACGTAGTCGGAACGCACGATGTCCAGCACTTTGCCAAGCACTTCGAGCTGCCGGCTGGTCTCGGTGCTGGACGCCGTTCCGCGCGGCCCGCCCTGGGGATATCCCGGGCTCAGGCCGAACACGAGCAAGGCTACCCCCGTAGCCGCCCCGACGATAATTTTGCGAAACGACGACATTAGCGACTTCCTTTTTGCGGCGATACGCGGTACGCGCGGCGCACTTCCTCGGTATCGACCCCTTTCGGATCGGTCCACACATTAGGTCTTAATTATGCACGTCCATCAATCCGGGCAAACTTTTCCGAGCTTCACGATCTCGTGTGTCCCGCGGCAGGTCGGCGCCCCAAGGGTTGATCGCAGTCGAAACCTTTACTTGGCCGTGCTAGGGGATTGCCGAACGGGCGCTTTAGCCTGCCATCCAGCAAGGCTGGACGGGCCGGCTTTGCCCGCCCTACGAGCCTGTGAATTTTTTACGCTTTTGGCCGTTCTGGACCCCACGAAACCTAACCACCGCAGCGGATTAACCATCTCTTACGCGCTTTGAGGATTCCGCCAAAAAGCGATGAACCGCACGCCGTCCATTGCCGCTCGCAAACGGGCTGACAGCCTGATCGCGGCCTTCGTGCGCGCCGGCTATCGGCGGGTGTCGCCGGCAATCCTGCAGCCGGCGGAGCCGTTTTTCGACCTCTCCGGGGAGGACATGCGCCGGCACATGTATCTCGTGACCGATACGGCTGGCCGCGAGTTCTGCCTGCGGCCGGACCTCACCATCCCGGTGGCGCGCGATTACCTCGCGTCCGAGACCGCCCCCCAGCCGGCGAACTTTTGCTATCTGGGGCCGGTGTTCCGCGACAGCGGCGCAAGCTGCGGCGAGTTTCTGCAAGCCGGCATTGAATCGTTTGGTCACACGGACGAAGCGACCGCGGACGCGGAGGCGCTGGCTCTCGGCATCGAGGCCACCGCCCAATACGGTTTGGCTGCGCCGCGGATCGTCATCGGCGACGTCGCACTATTTTCGGCCTTGATCGCAGCCCTCGACCTTGCGCCGGCCTGGAAGCGCCGGTTGCTCAAGGATTTCAACCGTAAGGCGACGCTCGCCCAGGACCTCGAGCGGCTGAGCCTGGCGAGTGGCCAAACGCGAAACGAATACCAAGGCGTGCTTGCGGCGCTCGCCGATGCCAATCCGAAAGCTGCCCAGGCTCTGGTGACGGACCTGTTGTCGATCGCCGGCAAGACCGCGGTCGGAGGGCGCAGCATCGGCGAGATCGCCGACCGCTTCGTTGAACAGGCCGAACTCGGCGCTTCGACGGCCTTGCCGCCTCAAACCTGCGCCCTGCTGGCGCGCTTTCTCGCCGTGGCGGGTACGCCGACCGAGGGGGTGGCGACGCTGCGGGCCCTTGCGGCGGAAGCCGGCGTGTCGCTGGGGGAGGCGCTGGAGCTGTTCGAAAGCCGCATCGGGCTCATGGCGCGCCGCGGCGTCGACGTGGAGGGCATTCGATTCGCCACTGCGTTCGGCCGCGGGGTCGACTACTACACCGGTTTCGTATTTGAGCTATACGACCCGGCGGGCCGCGTCGACGGTCAATTGGTGGCGGGGGGGCGCTATGACGGCTTGCTGTCGAGGCTCGGCAGCCCGCAGCCTGTCGCTGCGGTCGGGTTTGCGGTGTGGATCGAACGACTGGCGGCGCTCACCGCAGAGGCCGAGAGGGAGCCGGCTTGGGAGCAATCCTAAAGCCGCGGTTGAGTCGCTACGTTGCAACGCAGAGGTGTTCGAGGCTCTGAAAGCGAGGCTGCAGACCTGGCGGCAGACACGAGATTGGGTTCGCCGGGGATCTGCGTTGCGACAGTCCCGAGAGGAGACGCATTCGCAAAAGTGCGCGTCACCAGCTCCCTTGCGGGGCGCCTCGCGGGTGGCGCTTAAACAAGCTGCCTCGGCTCGCCGCGTGCAGGTCCCGGTTCTTTAAACAACCAACAAGGAGCGGCGCTTTCTCTGCCGACTGAAGCCGGCAGTCTCGGCGCCGAAAATTCAAGATGAGCGTGCTCGTCCTCGCGGTTCCCGCCAAGGGTCGCTTGCAGGGGAATGCAGAGGCGTTTTTCGCCGGCGCCGGGCTTGAACTCATCAAGCCGCGCGGGGTGCGCGACTATCGCGGCGGCATCAAAGGGGTTGACGGCGTCGAGGTGGCCTTTCTTTCAGCCTCGGAAATCACCGAGCATCTCGCCGCCGGCGCGGTGCATTTCGGGGTCACGGGCGAGGACTTGGTGCGGGAGATGATCCCGGACGCCGACCGCAAGGTGGTGCTGCTGGACGGACTCGGCTTCGGCTATGCCAACGTCGTGGTGGCGGTGCCGGAGGCGTGGATTGACGTGCGCGACATGGCCGACCTTGACGACGTGGCAATTTCGTTCCGGGTGCGGCACGACCGCCGCCTGCGCGTTGCCACCAAATACATCCACCTGACCCGTACTTTTTTCTCGCGCCACGGCATTGTCGACTATCACATCGTCGAGAGCGCCGGGGCGACTGAAGGCGCGCCGGCCGCCGGGACGGCCGAACTGATCGTTGATATCACCACCACCGGAACGACGCTTGCCGCCAACGGGCTCAAGGTGATCGACGATGGCGTAATATTGCGATCGCAGGCAAACCTCGTCGCGGCGCGCGGTGCCGCGTGGGGCAAGACGCAGCTCGAAGCTGCCCGGCTCATCCTTGATCGGATCGCCGCCCACGCGCGGGCGCGGCTGTTTCGGGAGGTGCGGACGCAGTTTGCCGGCTGCAACGACGCCCTGCTCGAGCTTGCCAGGGATACCTTCGGGGTGTTGACGCCGTTCGGCGCGCCGACATCATCCGGGATGCTGACGCTGCACTGCCCGCCCGAGAACGTTCATGGCCTCGCGAGCTTCTTGCGTGAGCACGGCGCAGACACCGTCATCGTGGCGCAGATCGACTATGTGTTCAGCCGCCAGAACCCGCTGTTTGCCAAACTGGCAGCAGCGATGTGACGAAGCTTTGGCTTTGTCCGAAGGGAGGTAACCCGCAAGGGCCGCGATGTCGTGCGGCAAAGGGGATCGTCCCGTCGCCGCCAAAACCCGCGCGTCCGCATGACCGGGGCCTACGTGCGGGCGGCCTTCTTACGTCGGGGGCTGAATACCACGAAATGCGACATCGAAAAATTAACCACGAAGGCCGTCAGGATGGCGCAGCCTTTAGCCGGCAGCACCGGCATGAAATGCGCCGCAATGACCAGCGCGGTGGTGTTGGCGATGGCGCCAAGAATCCCCGAGGCCACGAATGCCCCATAGTCCGACCAGCGCAGGCGACGGCCGGACTCGGCTGCAAAGGTGATGAAGGAATTCATCGCGTAGGAGCCTGACACCGCCACCACCCAGGCGATGATGTTGGAGCCAACCAGCACAAGCGTGTCGCGGCTCGTGCAGGCGCATGATTGTGCCAACGCGTCGAGCGAACGCAGCGTGACCTCATGCGATCGCAAGTACGCGTAGCTCAAAAAGAACACCGTGGCATCCACCATGACGTTGACGACGCCGATCAACGCGAAGCTGACAGCTTTGCGCAGCACGTCGACATGCGGCTCGACCAGAGCGGTGGCGCGGGGGAAGCTCGCCCGCAGGCGATCAATCGGAATCATGAACCCCGCCGAGATCCCGCGGGGCGCCGGCACACGCCTGCCGCGACATTGGGTCTCCAGCGGCTATGATATTGGGTCTCCCATCCGCTATGATGGCTTGTCGACGAGCCGCTTGCCACCGCCCTACTCTCGCCCGCTTGCAAGGCGGTAGGTAGGGGGGCAGAGACGATGTGAGAGCAATGAGACCTGACCAATACGACTCCCGTGGGCGACATAATGTGGCGACTTCGAGGCGCCGCAGCTCTGGTGCTGCCGCGGGGCTTTCCATTGTGGTGCCGGTATATAATGAGGCCGCCGGACTGGCGCAACTTCATGCCCGCGTCACCGCGGTGGCCGCCGCGCTGCGCGAACGGCGCGGACTCGCCTGCGAGATCGTCTATGTGGACGACGGCAGTCGCGATGAGTCACTCGCTGTAGCGCTCGACCTGCCGGCCACTGCCGCCGCTGTCCAGGTGGTGTCGCTGTCGCGCAATTTCGGCAAGGAGGCGGCATTGCTTGCCGGGCTCGACCACGCCACCCGCGGCGCTGTTTTGTTCATGGACGCCGATGGACAGCACCCGCCGGCGCTGATTGAAAAACTGGTCGGACACTGGCTGGATGGCGGCTACGATGTCGTTTACACCGCCAAGGCGCACCGG
>JASHRR010001381.1 GCA_030037185.1 Xanthobacteraceae bacterium
CATTCCGTCGCACTACAGGAAAAAAGCGATTCGGTTACCGTTGCGCCTGTCCTTAGCCACTACCGCGATGATGTGGGACGAAGCGTAAAGGAGGCAGGACTCACTGAACACTTAGTACTGCTAAGCCTCTATCAGACCTGCCGAGTAAGGGGTATCAGCTTTCTAAGATTTCTATTGTCGCGAGAGCGCGACATAGATGCCTTCACCGACAGTAAGCGCGTACGCAATCGCGCGCCGCGCGTGGAACTGTACCCAAAGGGCTATCAACCTCAAGGGCTCGTGTCGCTGCGTCAACGGAGGAGCAGAAAACTCGCGATGGACGCGATAGCTGACGTTGAGAGACCTTGAACAGTTTTCTCGCCTATGTCTGCGAACATAGCAATGCCCCCATACCGACTCGCTCTAGCATCGGATGACCGCTCTCGGCCCACCTCTGCCGACTTGCGCGTCGCACAAAGTGGGTCGGTAGCTGGGGTACTTCGGACGTGCCGCTCGTGTTATGGGCACAGCCGTTGGTGACCCCAACCGGACGTCACGCGACATTTGTTTTGAGGCGGCTGCCGGAGAAAATTCTTCATGCAACGGAACGCAAAATTGCATAGAAAAGCATGATGGGCGAGACGCGATCGTCGCTTCATCTGACCTTGCCTACTTTCGCCTCCATCAGGGCCCACGCTTCCCGATCGATGGATTGGCGCCAATTTCGGTAAAAATTGGCGCGCCGCAATCGTTCGCGAAAACTCTCTATGTCGACTGTGTTGACTAGCATCCCACGCTGGCGAAGCGTTTTGCTCCAGATTCGCATTGGCGGCACGCACGACGGCGCGTTGCCGGGCAACGTAGATCTTGGTGTTGCGGACAACGATCTCCTGAATTTGGGTCGATAGCTGCTGCCAAAAGTCGTTATTGGCGATCATATTGTAGCCTGCCCATTGTCGACTCGTCAGACTGAGGTACTTGCAGATTTCATAAAGCCTATTCTCCTCCACGATCACGAGCGGATTCTCCTGCCCGTCCACTTGGCCCTCTGCGAGGGCTTGGTATAGCCGGTTGAAGCCAACGATCCGAGGTTCCGCGCCGAGCGCCTTGTAGAACTCGACAAACAATTTGCCGCCAGGCGTGCGCATGCGGAAGCCTTCGAGATCGGTGGCTGTTCGGATGGGCTTCGATACGCAGGTGATATGCTTGGAGCCATTTTCCATGCAGCCGAACGGGATGAGATAGACCCTGGCTTTCGCGAGTCCATCACGCATAAGGTCCCCGAGCGCCCCGTCCGTAAGGGATGTCACCTGTTCGCTGGAAGTGAACGCGAAGGGAATGCCCTGAAGGTCGGCCGATGGATGCGCCTGGCTCAAAAATGTTTCCGTTAAGCACGAAGAACTCGAGCCCACCGGACTGCAACTGTTTGAGTATCTCCGGATCGGAGATGATGGCGCCGTTGTTTTGGGCGTATACGGTGACATCGACTTGACCGCCCGTTTCTGTCCGGACTGCGTCCCACAGCCTGGTCAGATAGATATGGAGGTGGCTACTCGCTGGTTGTGGATGATACTGTCGCGCCACGAAGGTTTGGGATCAGGCAGATCGGGACCAGATGCTGAGGCTGGCACCAACGAGGCCAGCAATGAAGGAACGACGGCTTCGGACCATATCTGCCTTCACGTGTGCGCTTTCTTTGATTTGGGATCGAGCGATCTTCGGGAATCAGTGAGTCGCTTCATCAGGCATGAGCGCCGGCCGCGGCCCTCGGGTCCGGGGAGAAGCAGGCAACGGTGGTGAACATGAAGGCGATCAGCCAAAGAAGAGGCCCCACAAGGCCCGGCCACCACGGGGAGAACCCGGGCACCAACACGAACAGCACGAAAGGAATATCAGCAAACGCTATGAGTATACTGTTCATCCAGTAACCGTGCTTGTCATTGCGCCAATTCAGGATCACGGCGATCAGGATGCCGGCAACTGCGAAAGAAAGAAGATAAAAGGCGTTCTGCAAAGCCTGGCGCGCACCATGCCGGTCGGCTGCTCCGCCAATGCGTAAACCGTGTTTGCCGCAACCAGGTGAAAGAGACCCCACAAAACATAAAGCACAGCGCCGATCTTGGCCAATCCAGTGTTCCGAGACATACGAACCTCCTGATTGCTGAGCTCCGGCCTCTTAAAGGGCTGCTCGTACGACTGAGGCGGCATCGCAGGTAATACCGCTGCGCGCAAATCGAGCGTTTCATTTACGGTGACCCGCACAGCGCCCCCGCGAAGACGTTAGTCGACGCGCTGAGCGTTGACGATCTGTTGGCAATGACTGAAGGTCCACACGTCTACGCCTGCTAGCCGTGCTTTCCAATTCTCGACTGTGGCATCGGCGCATTTCTGCGCCACTTCGTTAAGGTACGTATCGAACAGGCGCGCCAAATCTTGAGTGCCGGTCCGGCTGGCAACTCCGTACAAGTCCACGGATTTGAGCGCCGCTACGGCATTGCGTTCGATGTCATGGATGTAATCGCGTTGCGTCTCGACATCCTGGCGCGTTGCGTAGCGGTTCCAATGTCCGGTGACCATCTTGTCGAACGGAAAGGACAGGATCACATCGTGCGCTTTGACGTATCCCGTGATGTCTTCTGCGATTGCCAAATTCTTGAATGGTGTCCACCCAGGAAATATGACATCGACTTGCATGAGCACCCGCTGCCGCGGGGCGTAGATGTAGATATTTCCGGGTTCGTGGTTGTTGCCGCGGTAAGACAAAGTTAAAGCCTGATTGCCGACCTTCAACTCATACTGGTCGTCGAAGGTCACAGTGGGCAGAGGCACGGCTTGGCCGCCGACAAATGCTCCATACGACGCGACACGGCCTATATCATTTGTCCGTTCCAGCCGAGCCAATGTCTCTTTGTGCGCAATGTACATAGCTTCTTTCGGGTACATGCCAGCGGCGCCAATGTGATCAGCGTGGCTGTGGCTGTATACGACCCATCTGATTGGTTCATTGGTGACATCCCGGACCGCTCGCAGCATCTTGTCGCCCAGCGAAGGCGGCGCATCAACGACGATGGTTCCCGCGCCGGTGGTCATGAACATCGTCGTGTAGAAACCGTCGGTTACAAGGTAGAGCCCCTCTCCGATCTGCTCGACGGCGTATCCTTTGTCAGCCTGAACAGCGATCCCGCGCGCCACATCAGGCAACGCGTCCTGACCCATGGCAGAATGGCCCACCGCAATTGCCAGCATGGCGCCCCAGATTGCACTTCGCATGACATCCTCCATTCGATCGCGCAAAGACGCGTCTGTTCCGGCCAATGTCGGATGTCGGGACGTTGCGCGGAAGTGCCCAGCGCGCGAACGCCTGGTTCGGTAATATCGAACGATGCGCTACAAGCTCGACGACATTCTCACCTTCCTGACAGTGATCGAAGCGGGCGGCCTGACTGCTGCAGCGCGCCGTCTTGGGGTTGCCAAGTCGGTGGCGAGCAAGCGCATTTCCGACCTTGAAAGCGCATTGGGCGCAACGCTGTTACGGCGCTCTGCGCGCGGCGTTGCGCCTACCGACGCGGGTGCCGCATTCTATGGACGTGCGCGTGATATCCTCGCCGAACTCGACGACGCGGCCGCTTCCGCTGCCGGTGACGGCGAGTTAAGTGGCTTGATACGTGTCGCGGGGCCATTGACTTTCGGCACCCTTCACCTTGCACCCGTGCTGGTGGACTTTCTCGCTCGTCATCCCCGCGTGGAGTTGGCACTTCATCTCAATGATCGCGTTGTCGATATCATCCGCGAAGGTTACGACCTCGCCGTGCGGATCGGCAGGCTGAAGGATTCAAGCCTGATCGCAAAGAAGCTCGCGGAGTGCAAACGCGTCCTGTGCTGTAGCCCCACCTACGCCAGGCACGCCGGCCTTCCCAGCACCCTGGACGAACTCAAAGGTCATGCATGTATCGGATATGCCAACGTGCCCATCGGTGAACGCTGGCTTTTTGAGGCTGAAAGGCCGGGCGGTAAACAACGTTCCATCCTGGTTCGGCCACGCTTGACCGTGGACAATGGAGAAGCCATTCGCGATGCCGCCATCGCCGGCATGGGATTGACCGTCTTGCCCACGTTCCT
>JASHRR010000154.1 GCA_030037185.1 Xanthobacteraceae bacterium
CTACCGAGCTGTCACCGTAATCTGAGGGCAACGATGTTGCGTTGGTTGGCACTGACCGTAATCGGATTTTTTGTGCTCTATAGCGCTTGGCATTTTCATGTAACGCCGCTGGCAGCGCACGCACCGGAGCGGACTGGTTGGCTGTTCCAGCAGTTCGGCGAGCAGGGCATCGCCGTGGGCATGCTGCTCATGGCGATTGTGTTCATCCTCATCGGCCTGGTCGGAATGCTGCGCCGGGCCCGCCGCTTGAGGGCGGTCAGGAAGGCCGGCATCGTTGCGGCGTTGCCCCGGACAGCGTCTCAACGTACCCCGGCTGAGAACAAGGGCAGGGGCCAGGCAGGCGTTCGGTCGGCATTCGGCGGGCTGATTTTCTTGGTCGCGGGCGGTGGCATCGCCTACTTCGGGGTATATGTGCCGTTTCTGACTGGTCGGCCGCACATGAAGGCAAGCTTGGCTGCCGTGCTGACGATCGGTTCCGGGCTCGCGCTTCTGCTTCTCGGCCAGGGCTTTGGTCCGACGATGTACCGTCGAAAGGACGGCCTCTACATCCCTACGGTCGTCGGTGCCGCAACACTCATTGTCCTGCTTGGTCTCGGCCTCGGGCTCGACTGGTTGACTGAGTGACCTCGCGCTATTGTGGACCCCAACACCTGTCGGTTCGTTCGGATCAGGAAACTTGCTGTTGTATTCGGGCCGCCAGTCCTCGCGGCTTTGGCGGTGGGCGCAGGTTTAGCCCTATGGGCCTTGCCGCGCTGTCACAGAGAAGGAGCGGCGTTTCCACTCGGCAGGCACGTCAATCGATCCGTGCGCAAATGCAGATTCCGTCAATCATCTCCGCTATATGCGCACATTGTCTTGATGGCGCCGCCGTATGCGCATATGTACTTGCTTGTGCGCGCATGAGGACGCCAATGGCCCGGTTAAGCATTATGTAACCGATGAATTGAAGGCTCGAATGGGACGACGTGGGCGACGACGTGAACTGGAGCGAAGTCGTCCGCCCCGCCATTCAGAGCGCCATAGCGATCCACGAGCAAAGGAGATCACCTAGCATGACGAGTGCAGTTGAGCGTTTGCGCGCCTCAAAGCAAGAGGCCGAGAGGGAGGATTGCGAAGCAGGCAAGGCGGCGGGCCGCCACTGGGCCCAACACCACGCATCATACAAAGAACTGCGCCGCGTCTCGGAAATAGACCCCAATCCGCTCGACGAGAATGCCGACTGGACCAACTTAAAGGCCGCGATCGATCCAGACGATGAACTGGATCATCGCGGCTTTCTCTGTGAAATCGGTCTGGATGAACGAGGCGAGGAGGTCAGCGGCAAATACCTCGCCGGCTTCATCGAAGGCGCCAAGGAATTCTTCGACGAAGTCAAAGACAAACTCTGAAATTGCGGACTGATCCGCAATCGGCGGCCCGTGGGGATGGTCCCCCGCGGCGCTGGCCTCCGGCGGAAAGAACTCGATTTTGATTATGCGGTCGGCAATTTTCGCAAGCTCGTCACGCTCGGACCGGATGGCGATGCGGACCTCTGTTCCGCCCACTCCGCGCGTCGGCTCTCGCGCCGCTGCAAGCCAATGATTCAGGCGCGGCTGGCGCGCCGTCAAACCGGTTCACATCCGTCACCAGCCGTCGGTTCACATGACCGTTGGGGCAGTGGGGCCGCGATTTTCCTCGCGTCATCCAGGCCATCCACGGCGCTCTTGGCCGAGGGCGGCGGGGCCGCAGGAATGGGCAGCGCCTCCTGCCCCTCTCTCGCGCGTGCAATAAGCGCGTTCACGTTTTCGATCGGGCTATGAAAGGGGCCGATCTCTCGGCGCGAGAGGTCAAGCTTTCAAAAAACGCTCCGCAGGTGCTAATGTGACGAGGATCGCCGGCACCGATGCGCGATCAACGGGAGGACCCGATGAAGAGATTGATTTCGGCTCTATGGCTCATCTCGAGCCTGACGGCGGGGGCGGCATGGGCCCAGCCTTATACGCCTAACGAAGCGGGCGTCACAATGGGACATTGGCACCTCAATTCGCGCGACGTGGAGGCCAATAAGAAAATCTTTGTTGCCATGGGCGGCACCGACGGCGGGCCCGGCCGGCTGCAACGCGTGATATTCCCCGGCGTCGTGGTGAATCTGAATCTGGGGGCCGCCAACGCACCGCCGCCGACCGCCGGAACGGTCGGTTCGGTTGTGAACCACGTCGGGTTCATCGTCCAGAATGTTCAGGAATCCGTCGCAAAATGGAAAGCTGCGGGCGTTCCGGTGCTACCGGGGAACAACGGAAGGCTCGACCAAGCCTATGTCGTAACGCCTGACGGCCTGCGAATCGAAATTCTCGAGAACAAGAACCAGACCGTTCCGATCCGGCACGAGCACGTGCATTTCTTCTTGCCGCAAGCCGCGATCGCCGAGAGCCAAGCCTGGTACGCAAAGATCTTCGGCGCCAAGGCGAGCTTGCGCAATAACGCCCCGGTTGATGACATCCCGGGCGTACAGCTGCGCTTCAACAAGGCCGATATGGCGCAGGCCCCGACCAAAGGGCGCGTTCTCGATCACATCGGCTTCGACGTGACTGACCTGCAGGCCTTCATCAAGAAGCTCGAAGCCAACGGCATCAAGCTCGACCGGCCCTACACCAAAAACGAACAATCCGGCGTGGCGCTGGCGTTCATCACCGATCCCTGGGGCACCTACATCGAGTTGAACGAACGGCCGAAGCCGGTTTATCTGCCGTAAATCCGGCAAGCGGGCGTTATCGACGCCTGCCCCGGCTCGTGCAGTCCATGCATATCGTCATGGCCGGGCTTCGGTCCGGCCATCTGCTTTTTTTGCCGGCGTCCTGCAACAGATGGAACACGCCGGCCTTGTCCCTGCATCTTGAGGTTTGCTGATCCGCTCCCTCAAGGAACAGCCACGGGTACTCTTTGGCCGCGTGGCCGGAGAAGCCCTGATGCGATCACTCGGGACGGCGGATGGCAGCGGCAAGTCGCGCGCATCCACACTCAACCGTGTCGTCCTCCTGTGGCTTGCGGGCAACGGCATGCGGATGACTATTCTGGCCGTGCCGCCCCTGATTCCACTCATTCATCGCGACCTGCAGATGTCCGAGACCGAAGTCGGCATCCTGGCCGGCCTGCCGGTGGTGCTGTTCGCCTGCGCCGCCATTCCGGGCTCGCTGCTGATTGTCCGCTTCGGCGCGGCTACAACCGTGGTTGCCGGGCTGCTTATTACCGCATTGGGCTCTGCGCTGCGGGGGACCGCGCCCAATGTGCTGGCGCTCTACGCCGCAACCGTCGTGACTGGCTTCGGCGTTGCCGTGATGCATCCGTCAATGCCGCCGTTGGCCCGATCGTGGATGCCCGATCGTGTCGGCTTTGCGACGGCGGTCTATGCCAACGGTCTGCTGATCGGAGAAATCTTGCCAGTGTTGCTGACCTTGCCGGTTGTGCTGCCGCTGGTGGGGGGCAGCTGGCGGCTCGGCTTTGCGTTCTGGGCCGCCGCGTGTGTTGCCGTAGCGGTGGTCATTCTCGCCGCCGCACCGCCCCGCCACGCGGTCAAAGATGCCTCTCACCTTCGGTGGTGGCCCGACTGGAGGTCAGGCTTGCTGTGGCGATTGGGTCTTGTGCTTGGCGGCGCCAATGCATCGTATTTCACAACCAATCATTTCCTACCTGACTACCTCAGTCAGATCGGCCGCCCCGACCTGGTTGGCCCCGCCCTGGTGGTGCTCAACACCGCACAATTGCCTGGATCGTTTCTGCTGTTATGGCTCGCCGGCCGGTTCGAACGCCGGTCCGCAACCTACGTTGCCCTTGGGGCGGTGATCCTCGTGGGCGCGCTTGGGGTCACCTTAGGCAATGCTGCGATCATTGTGGCATCCGCCGGGCTGATCGGCGTTTCCACGGCGTCGATCCTGATTCTGGTCCTTGCACTGCCGCCCCTGCTCACCCGCCGGGAAGACGTGCCGCGGATGGCGGCCGGCATGTTCACCATCAGCTATTCCTGCGCAGTAGTCGTCCCGATCCTCAGCGGCATCGTCTGGGATTTGACCGGCGTGCCAGCGGCGGCGTTCGTACCGATGGCCGCGATCGCCCTGCTGACCACCGCACTTGCGCCGACGCTCAACCTGACTAGCCGTACCCCGGCCGTTGCATGATAGAGTGGCGCCCGATGCCACCCTGCCCTTCCCCGGCTGGAGGGCGGATTAGCTGCCGGGTCCGGCCTTTGGCTGGCCCAATAATAAACCTGCCGGGTCCGGCCCTTGGCCGGCCCAGTGATAAACCTGCCGGGTCCGGCCCTTGGCCGGCCCAGTGATAAACGAAGTGTAATCCGCCGCCGTGAGGGTGGGTTACGCCTTCGGCTCACCACCCTGCGCGCCGGGCGAGTTGGGTGGGAGCTTCACTCACCAAACGAGGAAATCCCGTGACCGATACTGCCGCGCGCATGACCGCCGAGTCTTTTCTCTTCCGCCTCGCCGACCGCGGCGTCGATTACGTGCTCGCGAATGCCGGCACGGATTTCGCTCCGATCATCGAGGCTCTGTCGCGCAATCCTCCCAGCAACCGCAGATATCCTCGCGTCATCACCGTGCCGCACGAGAACGTCGCCGTCGCGATGGCGCACGGCTACTATCGGGTCAGCGGCAAGCCGGCGATGGTGATGGTGCATGTGACGGTCGGCACCGCCAACGCCGTGTGCGCTCTGATGAACGCTGCGCGCGACAATGTTCCGATCATTCTCGGCGCCGGCCGCACCCCGCTGACCGAAACCGGCCATGCGGCTTCCCGAAACCGCTCGATCCACTGGGGCCAGGAGATGTTCGACCAGGGGGGCCTGGTCCGCGAATTCGTGAAGTGGGATTACGAGCTGCGCGCCGGCCAGCCGGCGGAATCGGTGGTCGATCGCGCTCTCGACATCGCCATGACGGAGCCGTGTGGGCCTGTCTATCTGACATTGCCCCGGGAAGTTTTGGCCGATCCGCCGACAGCGCCGCGGCGCGACACCGTGCGGCCTCTCGGCGCCAGCGCGGCGGTGCCGTCATCGGAGGCAGTGGAACGTGCCGCCGCGACGCTGGCAGCGGCAGAGTTTCCGCTGATCCTGACCTCGTCGGCCGGCCGCAACCCGGTGGCGATGGCGAAGCTGGCCGCGCTGGCCGACGAATTCGCCATTCCGGTGGTGCAATCGGAAGCGCGCGACATCAGTCTGCCGACCGACCATCCGATGTGTCTTGGCTTCGACCCGGCCGCGTTGCTTGCTCAGGCCGATGCGGTCGCGGTGTTCGATAGCGCGGTGCCGTGGATCCCCCGCCTGCATCCGCTCAGACAGGGCGCCAAGATCGTCTGCTTCGGGCCGGACCCGCTGTTTACGCGCTATCCGTTCCGGGAGTTCGAAGCGGACCTGCTGGTAACGGGCGAGTCCAGTGCGGCTTTGACGATGCTGCGCGAAGGCCTGGCACAGGCGATGCGGGGCCGCAGCGCGGCGATCGAGGCGCGGCGCAAGACGCTGAGCGAAATCCGGCAGGACATGATCGCCAGGCGGAAGAAAATGATCGCCCAGGTCAAGGACCAGACTCCGATCCACCCGCTCTACCTCGCCCATTGCCTCAATGAACTCAAGGCGAAGGATGCTATCATCATCAATGAACTGGGGCTCCCGGTCGGCGGGTTGGACCTCACGACGCCGCGCAGCTATCTGGGATCAAGCCTTGCCGGCGGCCTCGGCTTCGGGCTCGGCGGCGGGCTCGGCGCAAAGCTTGCTGCGCCCGAGCGCGAGGTGATCGCCGCGGTCGGTGACGGCTCGTATTACTTCGGCAATCCACTCGCCTTTCACTACGTGGCCCGCGCCGAAAAGCTGCCGACGCTGACGATCATCGCCAATAATCATGCCTGGCACGCGGTCCGGCAGGCTACCCGCGACGTCTATCCGGACGGCCATGCCGCCAAAGCCAATACGATGCCGCTGGTTGATCTCAATCCGGCGCCGGATTTCGAGAAGGTCGCCGAGTCGTGCGGCGGAATTGGAGAGAAGGTCACGAACCCGGAGCAACTGATGCCGGCGCTGCGCCGCGCCTTCGACGCCGTGCGGGCCGGCACGCCCGCGCTCCTGAACGTGACGACGCAGAATCGCGGCTAACCCAGCCCGACGCCCGCAGGCGGGGGCTTTTGCCCCAGCCTGCGGGTATCTCTCTCGCCTCATACCAGGCGGAAAGCTTGAGGAGCCAAGGTCACAAGAGCGGCCCCCGATGCCCGGATATCCCGGGCACCAACAAAGTCAGCAGAGCCGCAATCGCCAAGGAGAAGGCCGGATTACGACCTCGACGGCCGTTTGCATCCGGCGCAGGCATTCAAGCATCCCCGTTATGTCGTCACCGATCCCGACCTGACCCTCAACGAGAAGCGAGCGATTCTCGCGTCCTGGGTTTCGGATGCCTGCGCTATGGAGGCGGCTCCGGCACTGCGGAAGACGCCCGGCACGAAACATCCGGTCTTGTTCGACGACATCATGGACGCGTTGCCCGCCCTCGATGGGCAGGCAGTCGAGAGCTATCCGGCGCCGCCACGCTATCGGCGTGTGTCGGAGAAACGCATTCCGGGTGGGTTCGGTCGCACCTGTCGCACCAACGGTCACGATCGCTCGATCAGCTGACGTCCTCGTCAATTGCCGTCGCAATCGCAACATTCAGGAGGACAGCATGTTTGAAATCGTCAGTCCGACAACGCTCGATCACACGACAGAGGGAAACACCGTGACCGAGCATCTGGTGCACTCGAATATCGAGGCCACAAACCCAAACGCGACCTGCGGCGGGAGGCGCAAGGTCGTCCTGCCCCGCAGGTTGGGAGAACCACGCTTTGGACCGCCACCGTATTATTATGAAGCGTCCCGCACCGGCGTTCTGCCCAGCGGATGTTCCGCCTTTTAGAATGGAGGGCGCTATTGAAGGACGGGCCCCATAACCTCACCCGCTCCTGGCGCTGTGCGCACTGCCGTGGCGAGGGGCTCCGAGCAACCCGGTTGGGTTTCCAAGTTGCAACTCTTTCCGGGCCAATGACGGGTTTGGCTCAACAACGGCTGGTGGCGCCCGTTCGACCGGCACATCCCCAGTAGCTCGTGGGCCAGGACAGACATTGCCGCGCCAGCAGCCAAGCCTGGCACGCGTTGGCCCGCACCGTTCTGACCACGACCCCCGTTGCGCTTGCCCGCCGCCGCTCGCCGAGGGTTCGGCTGCAGGAACACCGCTTGATCTCTCGCGTTAGTTTTTCGTGCCACGCACTCCTGAGAATAGCTAATGGCGAAGAGGGTTACCGATCATTATCAAAAAGCTTCGCAACACCTTGCGCGCGCAGCGGAACACGAGAAGAAAGCAGCCCAGGATCATGAGGCTGGACGCGATGAGGCGGCCATACAACATGCGCAGACAGCAAGGGTTCACACGCTCCGTGCCGAAAGTCATGCGGAAAGAGCATTAAACGCGTATGTTGAACATGTTCACGTCTTGATGGGCGAGGTCCGTCATCGCGCTAAGAACACACTCAACCTAGTACAGGCAATTGCACAACAAACGGCGGCCGGTTCGCCGGAAACATTTATAGCCCGCTTCAACGATCGCATCCGAGCACTAGCGTCATATCAGGACTTGCTGGTCCGGAGCGAGCGGAACGGAGTTGAATTGGATGAGCTGGTGCGCGCCCAACTCGCGCACCTGACGGACCAGATTGGATCTCGAATTATCACACACGGCCTAGCAAGGCAGCGTCTCAATGCAGCAGCGGCTCAGGTCATCGGGCTTGCACTCAACGAGCTCGCGACCAACGCCCTCAAATACGGGGCGCTTTCTACCGCTGCCGGCCGTGTCGAGATTGGTTGGGGGGTCGATGGAGGAGTGCTGGAGATCGCCTGGACCGAACGCAATGGCCCTCCTGTGAAACCCCCACACCGTCGTGGCTTCGGCACTACGATCATGACCTCTCTGCCGAAGATGACGATCGATGGCCAAGCGCAACTTGATTTTGCGCCCTCGGGTGTAAGTTGGCGTTTGACCTGCTCGACGGCGGATGTGCTGTTGCCGGAGAAAGCTGCGGCGAAGCCGGAACGGGGGGGGGTGGCGAGCATCATCCTCGAATCTCACCCCGGCGTCGTCGCGGCCGCGACGGCCGTCCTACGTTATCTTAGCTTCGCGCTGCCTTTGGCCTCGACGCCTAGCGTTGACCTTGATGCTGTCACGTATAGCGGCGTTTCCGCTTTGTTTGGCCCCCACAAGCGCACCCGGAAAGCCGGCGGCGGGTTGCGCGGAAGTTATCAGTCGCGCCGGCGAGGAGCCGGGCTGGCTCAACTTCTTGCTACTCCGCGCTGACGTTTGCGGCCCGCGCGGCGTCCTTCCATCGTCGCAGCTCGCTTGAGATGAATGCGCCGAATTGGGCCGGGCTGCCGCCCGCCGGCGTCATGCCCTGCTCGTCAAGCTTCGCGGCAATGCCCGGCAACCGGATGATCCGGTTCACTTGCGCATTGAGGCGGCCGATGATCTCGGCCGGCGTTCCGGCCGTCGTGAAGAGGCCGGCCCAGGCCACGGCTTCGAAGCCCGGAAAGCCGCTCTCGGCAACGGTTGGCAGGTCGGGAAAATGCGGATCACGCTCGGCACTGCCGGTCGCGAGCGGGCGCAGCGCACCGGCGTTGATCTGAGCGAGCGACGCAAGCGGTGACATCAGGGTGAGCTGCACGTCACCCGCCACGGTGCCAAGCACCGCCGGTGCGCCGCCGCGGTAGGGGACGTGCTGCATCTCGATGCCGGCGAGCTTGCTCCACAACGCGATCAGGAGATGCGCCTGGCTCGTCGCGCCCGGCGTGCCGTAGTTGAGCTTGCCGGGGTTGTGTTTCGCAAGTGCGACGAACTGCGAAAGTGTCTTTGCCGGCACGCTCGGATTGACGATGAACAACAGCGGGCTCTTGCCGATCAGCACGACAGGGGCGAGGTCGCGCTCGGTATCGTAGGGCAGCTTGGCGTTGACGGCCGGATTGACCGTGTGGGTGGTAAACGCCATCAGCAGCGAGTAGCCGTCGGGGGCCGCTTTCGCCACCTGGTCGGTGCCCACGGTGCCGCTTGCCGCCGGCTTGTTCTCGATGATGATCGGTTGCCCCAGCGCCCGCTCGAGGTCCGGCTGAATGAGCCGCGCCACGATGTCATTGGCGCCGCCCGCCGCGAACGGCACGATCAAGCGGATGGGGCGCACCGGCCAGGTCTGGGCGGAGGCGGCAAGCGCCGCGAGCAGCGCGCTCGCGGTCAGCAGCGCGAGCAAGAGACGTGCATGTCGGACCCCCTTGCCAATCAGCTTCATGCGAGCCTCCCGCGCTTGGAGACCCCGGCTTCCGCCGGGGAGGAGGCGCGGGCCGCCAACCGTAGGCACAGCGGTCCGCGCGATGCATCAGTGTCTTGCGTTTATCTAAATCTAAAACGAAGACTGCCGTTTTGGTACTCCGAACAGGCCCGCAACCGCCTCGCAACGCGCAGTTTGCGGTGCGTCTGCCGTCTGCCATGTTGCGCAGGAGCGTTTGGGCTACCCAACGCTGACACAGGCAGAGGCAACAGCCCCGCCGTTTAAGCTGCGCTTTGAGCCGCGAACCACAGGCTTTATGTTGGTAACCTTGAACGGAGCCACGCCATGCTCGACGTCATGAACCAGCAAACCTACAACGCCTACCACGCTCCGCATGCCGACCTGCGCGAGTTCCTTGCCCGCATCGATGCAGCCGGCGAGTTGCGGCGGATCTCCGGTGCCCATTGGGATCTTGAAATCGGGACGCTCGCCGAGATCGTCTGCCATGCGAAGCCCGAGCCGCCTGCGATCCTGTTCGAAGAGGTGCCCGGCTATCCTAAGGGTATGCGGCTCCTGTCCGGCGCCACCAATTCGTCGAAACGGCTCGCCATTACGCTCGGGCTGCCGGTGCCCAACTGTCCGCTCGACGTCGTGCGGTCCTATCGCGACCGCATGAAGACGCATCAGCCCCTGGCACCGCGGGTGGTGGCCAAAGGCGCAGTGCTGGAGAATATCGAGCGGGACGTGGCGATCGATCTCTACAAGTTTCCGGTGCCGCGCCTGCATGAGCTTGACGGCGGGCGGTACATCGGAACTGATGATCTCGTCATCATGCGCGATCCGCAGGAGAACTGGATCAATGCCGCGACTTACCGCGCCATGGTGCTGGGCAAAGATCGCGTCAGCCTGTGGATGTCGCCCGGCAAGCACGGCCGCCAGATCCGGGAGAAGTATTTCCGCACCGGCAAGCCGTGTCCGGTGTTGATCAGTTGCGGCCATGATCCGCTGCTGTTCCTCGCCGGCGGCAACGAGCTGAAATTCGGCCTGTGCGAATATGACTATGCAGGTGGGCACCGCGGCGTGCCGTACGAGGTGATCGAAAGCGAGGTGCATGGCTTGCCGATGCCCGCCGATGCCGAGATCGTCATCGAGGGCGACATGGTCGCCGACGAAACCGCGCGGGAGGGGCCGTTCGGGGAGTTCACAGGCTATTACGCGTCGAGCCCCAGCGAGCAGCCAGTGGTGCGGGTGCGGCGCGTCTATTATCGC
>JASHRR010001382.1 GCA_030037185.1 Xanthobacteraceae bacterium
GAACAGGCTACCCCCGTGGCCCACCACCGGGATACCATACTGCATGCTGACAACGAGCCCCATTCCGTAGGCGCGTCCTCGCTGGTTTGAACCTGTCCCTTGCGCCGCTCCAGCAAGCTCTCTTTGGAGACCATTTGCCTGCCGTCGGGCAACTGCCCGAGTGCTAGCTGCATCTGTATATATTTCGATAGATCGCGCGCACTGGTCCACATCCCGCCGGCCGGCCGAATGGGTGCCACCGAGTAATTCATGTCCATAGGTGCCGGCATGGTCTTGCTGTCCACGTCGTTGCCGTGGGGGCTGGCAAAATTGCCGCTCAAGGCCGTCGGGAACTCGACGGTGGTGTGCGTCATTCCGAGAGGTTCGAACACCTTCGATCGCATGACCTCATCATAGGCGGCGCCGAGCTCCTGATTCGGGCTGATCACCGATGCCCCGACATAGCCGCGGCGGCAGCCATGAGATTGCTATACTGGAGGATGTCGCCGAAGCGGCT
This sequence comes from Xanthobacteraceae bacterium, assembly GCA_030037185.1. The sequence continues at coordinate 497 of JASHRR010001382.1, forward strand.
GGTCGGCCCGGTGCATGCGCACACCAGGTGCTTCACCAGTACCTGCCGTATTGGCATCTCCCAATCGGAACTCCAGCCTCAGTAACAAGCTCGTCCCATCGCAATTTGTGCTCGTCAACCAACTCCGCGAGGAGCAGCGTCGTCATCGCTTTGGTGTTGGAGACCGCCAAGAAGAGCGTGTCGGCATCGACCGGATCCGGCCTGCCAGCGTCTTCACGCCGAAACCACCTGCAAATACGACCTTGCGGACGTAGCGCATGCTGCTCTCCGATGTCTGACGAGTCGCGAGAAAGTATACAGCTGCGGAACGCAAATCAATTTAGGGCTTGCAGCAAGTTTTGTTGGATACACGTCCGCTGGCATTCTCTTTTTGGGCATTTGCGCTCGCCGCCAATCAACGAAAAACCTTCCCTGATGTAAAACCAGTCCGAAAATCGTTGGGTTATAGCAGCGGCTCGGCGGCTCGTAATGGCAACCGGCGATCCGCATTATGTCGCGCGACGGTCGCTCGAATAGACGTGTGCAATAGCCGCGACGTAACAGGCTTTTCGACGCAATTTTCGAATTGCGATCGTTCGACTTGCGCAACAATCAGCTTTTTTATCATCTATGCTGACTACTCACAGGTTTGTTCTTGATTTTCGCGCGCCACCGAATATAGTCTGGACGTCTCCTGTCTGGGGATGCCGCTTCCTGTCCGAGGAGCCAATGCGTTTGCTGCGTCTATATCGCGCCTTCATGACCACGGTCCGACCGATCCTTCGATCGAGGGACCGAGTGCAATGGCGCGTGTGCGGTGCGCATCAACAGACCAAGACACCCATGCCAGAGTTTCTGGGACCGAAATAACCGGCGCAGGGCCAGCCCTCCGCCGACAGGCAGGAGGGAGAGATGGTCCTGGTTCACAGCAGATTTTCAACCTTCATACTATTCGCGGCCTACCAGACTGCTGCGCGACTAAGCGCCGGTCTCAGCGGAGCCGCTATACGCCGTTCAGAACGCCGCTGGCTGACCCCGACCAACGATCATCGCGCCAGCGAACACCGTCCGAGTTGGAGCCGCCAAAGTACCTCACGGCACCTGAGCGGCAGCGTGTTTGACGCGCGCTACAAGGGCCTCACCGGCTACGCTGCATGTCTTGATGCAGGCATCTCTCGTCGGGAGCGCCTGCGTTAGGTGCCTAGGGTTTCGCCACTATTACGGGAAGGCAGGAGGTTTCATGACCGGAGTTCCGCTCATTCCGCGCCCTGCATTGTTCGGCAATCCCAGTCAGTTTCAGGCGAGACTCAGTCCTGATGGCGAGTGGTTGACCTGGCTTGCGCCATTCGAGGGCGTGCTCAACGTCTGGCTAGCGCCGGCTGATCGGATCGCGGAGGCAACGCCGTTAACGCAGCTCAAAGGTAGGCCCATCGCGTGGCAGGATTGGGCCTGGGATGGGCAACATATCCTGTTCATCAGAGACCGGAATGGCGACGAGAACTGGCACATCTTCGCGGCTGATCGCGCTAGCGGCGCGATCCTCGACCTGACACCGATCGATCCGGTCAACGCCCGGCTCTATGTGGAATCGCCCGAACGACCGGGCATTTTGCTGGTGGGCCTCAACGATCGCGAAAAGAAGTGGCACGACGTCTGGAGCGTCGATATCGCGACCGGTGAACGCAAACTCGTTCTGGAGAACACGGGCCAGTTTTGGAGCTTCAATTTCGATTGGCAGTTAAATCCCCGGCTTGCGCGCAGAGCCACACCCGATCGGGGTGGCTCGTGTCTTTGTTGGCTTAATGGCGCAAGAGCCGAATCCTGGCTCGATATCCCGCATGCCGATGAGCTGACGACGTGGCCGCTTCAGTTCGACCGCGCGGGTGATGCCTTCACAATGATGAGTTCGCTCGGCCGCGATCGGGCCGCGCTTGTCCGCGTCGATGCCGTTTCAGGAACGGAAACGCTGTTGGCCCAGCACGACAAGGCCGATATTGGCGCCTGGCGGATTTCGAACCCCGCGACGTATGAGATCGACGCAATCGGCGCCAACTATCTTCGGCAGGAATGGATCGCCCTCAACCCCAAGGTCGCGGATGACCTTCGATTCCTGCGAGCGAAGCTCGGCAACGCTGAGTTCGCTGTGGAGAGCCAAAGCAGCGATAATGAGCGTTGGATCGTGACGGCGTATAGCGCCGAACGTCCCATTACGTACTTCTTCTACGATCGAAAACGCGCAGTTCTGGAAGAGCTTTTCAGCTCCCGACCGGAGCTTGCCGGTCATCAGCTCGCGCCGATGCAAAGTCATGTCATCAAAGCACGCGACGGCCTTGATCTTATTTCCTATCTCACTCTGCCGGCTGACCAGCTGGCAGAGCGGCCGGCCGAGCCGTTGCCCATGGTGCTCATGGTTCACGGCGGTCCATGGGGCCGCGACATCTATGGTTATCGCGGTGATCACCAGTGGCTGGCGAATCGCGGCTATGCCGTGCTTTCAGTGAATTATCGCGCCTCAACTGGCTTCGGAAAGGACTTCGTCAACGCGGGGATTCGTGAGCATGCCGGCAAGATGCACGACGATCTGATCGATGCCGTCGAATGGGCGGTGCGCGAGGGCATCGCGCGCCGAGGCAAGGTAGCCATCATGGGCGCCTCCTATGGAGGATACGCGACGCTGGTCGGGCTGACCTTCACGCCCGAGGTATTTTGCTGCGGGGTGAGCATCGTCGGGATATCGAACCTCGTGACCATGTTGGAGAACATGCCGGCCTATTGGACTGGCTTCGAAGAGTTCCTGTTCGCGAGCTATGCCGACGTGCGAACTGAGGAAGGCCGCGCGTGGCTGCGCTCGCGCTCACCGCTTTACAAGGTGGATCACATTTGCCGACCGTTGCTCATCGCCCACGGCGCCAATGACGTGCGCTGCAAGCTCCAGGAGTCCGACCAGATCGTTGCCGCCATGCGCGAGCGCGATTTGCCCGTGACCTATGTTGTGTACCCGGATGAAGGGCATGGTTTTCTGCGACCCGAAAGCCGTACCTCATTCAACGCCATCGCCGAAGCTTTCTTTGCCACGCATCTCGGCGGTCGTTGTGAGCCTTTCGGAAATGATCTCGCCGGTTCGAGCCTGGAGGTCCGTGAGGGCATCACGGCGATTGCCGGATTGCGGGGATGCCTCGATCGGCAGCACACTGCTGGCGGCACGAGTGGGGCGTGATCCCACTAATCACTGGCCGCAGCCTCTCGTGCGGTCCTGTTAATATCCGCCCCATGACCTACCGGTCTCCTCCGCGGAATTTCGCGCGTTGGTGTTCTGTTTTACCGAGTCAAAGGACGCTGAAGGCCTGTGCCGAGCGCTTCGGTGGAAAACGGTTCTTGCCCACGACGGGGCGATGAAGCCGGTGGCCTAGAGCGCGAGGCGCTAAAAAAGCAGGGGCCCCTGTCTAATCAGGGCTAGACCGGGGCTAGACCAGTAGCTGGGCAAGATCGCCAAGGGGCTCAAGGTTGGGCCGTGGCGGCTGCTCA
>JASHRR010001383.1 GCA_030037185.1 Xanthobacteraceae bacterium
TTGGCAGCACGTCGGGAGTACCCCAGATAAGCTGACGACTTTGCTGCATCGCCCAAGTCGGCAGCCTTGGGCCAATTACGGACATCGCTCCCCCCCGCTTTCGCACAACGGGCAGACGGGCGCGGAGGGCAGGGCCGCGCATTACGTAACCATGATATCCGCTGGTCTCGCTGGCTCTCATCAGTGGTAGATCATCCACAGTCGCTCAGAGATCGCCTCCGGGTTTCGGAGGTCGCTACGGGTCACGATGTCAATGACCCTGGGGTCGGATACCTTGGACTTGAAGCTGTACCGGCTCAGATCGCTCGGCGTTTCGCCATGCTCATCCTTGCAGAAAGCCCGTACAGCGCGAAGCACCAGGTATTTCCATCACCTTCGCCGCTCTCGCGCGCGCCGGACACAACCATCTCCTGTTCGCCATAGTTATCCGATTTCAGAATCAGTGGCACCGCCGGCATGACGATGCCGTCGACCCGCAACCACGCGAGCTGCGCCGCGTCAAGCTCTCGGAAAGCGAACGCGTCTGAAGCATAATGCTGTTCCGGTAACCAATCGGTCACCCAGCGATCGTGGTTGCCACGAACGGTTCGCCAATCCAGTCCCATCAGAAGTTGGGCAGTCTCACGCGGCCAAAGAGGGCCGGACACGCAGTCGCGTAAGTTGACGACTTCGTCCACCCTTCGATGTTCGAGATCGGTGAGAACGGCCTCAAGTGCAAGAACGTTGCCATGGATATCGGCTAGGATCGCTAAACGCATTAGGCATCATAACCCTTCCGGCACGCGATAAACGCTCGCCCGGCCGATGCCCACCGCCTTGGCGATCGCGAGGGTACTGGAGGCATGCCGCGTTTTTCGAAGCGGGTGGCGTTTCCCGGCATAAACACCGAAGCCAGTCGAATAATTGCTCAGTACCGGACCAAACGGAAGAATTGATGATCTTTGATCTTGACAAGAAAAGGTTAAAGGACTGCTTATCCACTTGGGCGAAAGTAAGCAAGATTCCGCCTACCTGGCAGGCCGGTAAAAGTAAGCACTTATAAACACTGACAAGGCAGCGACGGGAGACCCGAGTCTCATGAATTACGCCGATCGGCTCGCAAGCAAAATCGAGACCTGCGGCAATCCGTCGGTGCTGGGATTGGATCCGCGAATCGAGCAGATGCCCAAAGCGGTGCGTGAACTTGCGGACGAGCGAGCTGCGGACAAGACCGACAGGATCCGCCGGTCGGTTAGGATATTTCATGAGCTGGTGATTGATGCCACTGCCGATATCGTTCCGGCTGTCAAGCTGCAGCTGGCCTTTTACGAGCAGTACGGCGTCGGAGGCATGCAAGGATATATCGATACGTTAGTGGAAGCGCGGCGTGCTAATCTAATCACCATCGCAGATGGCAAGCGCAACGACGTCCCAGCGACGGCCGAGGCTTATGCTCGCGCCTTTCTGACAGCGGAGTCAGAATTTGCCGCTGATGCGGTTACAATCTCGCCTTATCTCGGCTCGGACTCGATGCAGCCGTTCATCGAACTCGCGGAAGAGCATCATCGCGGCATTTATGTTTTGGTGAAGACATCGAACCCTGGCTCCGGCGAAATACAGGATCTCAACGCGTCCGGCACGCCCGTGTACGAGAAGGTGTGCGACCTTGTCAGGCGGCTCGGCCTATCCCTGGTCGGAAAGCGCGGCGTCTCTGCTGTTGGCGCCGTGGTGGCTTGCACGCACCCCACTGCAGCCGCTCGTGTGCGCGAGTGCCTTCCGGTGGAGCCGCTGTTGGTTGTCGGCTATGGCGCACAAGGTGGTCTCGCGAAAAACGCGGCGCTTTGTTTTGATCGCGATGGCGGCGGCGTCCTAGTCAATTCGTCACGCGGCATCACCTACAGCTTTCCTAACCCGGCGGCGGACCTGAATGAGTTGGCGGACGTCGTGAGGAACAACGTAGTAGCGATGCGCACGGCCCTTACGAGCGCCGTAAAGCAGCGCCAAAGCCGCACAGCAGCTACGGGCCACTTCCGGACATCACCAACCGAGTGACACAGCAAGCTCCGTTCCCATGAAAGGGCGTGCGCCGTCTCCACTAGAATGCCCGATAGACCATTCCTTCGACGCCTTGAGGCGTTCCAGCCCCCACGGGGATGCTGCGGACATTGATGTCCAGGCTTGATCACCAGCGATTCGATACATGATGCCGCCGGGTCCCATTTCTGAGTGGAGCATGACTTCGATATCAAACTTATTGCCTGACTTGACGCTGGGGCCAAGCCAGTAGTACGGACTACGACCGGGCTCACAATGGAGAATGGCAGTCAATCGCTGCTCCGCGCCACGCAGACCGATCCACAATGGCGCCAACTCACCGGCACGACTGGTTGATAACAATGTCTGGGACGGCCCCTGACTGCCAAGTGTTGTCCGTCCTACGAAACGCAGCACTATACATGCGTGGTCGGCTGCGAAACTGATTGGGGCATTAAAACCTCCACGGGGCAACATCACCAAATCTTGTCTTGTCCGCTTCTCGGCCGGCCATGACAAGTGCTCTCTAACATGCCCATCGGTGTCCAAGACTTGATAACGAAGCCCGTTCGCATCCAGAGACATCTGCACGCAATGGAGGTATTCGCTGCCTTCCGGCATCCGGTGAGCTGTTCCCGCACCAGCCGTGCAGATTTGAAGAATTCCTCTGTGCACCTGCACGTCGAATGCCAGGATGTGGCTGCAGAGATAGGCGACGACGCCATGCGACACGAGCGCGTCCCAGAAATCATGAGCCGTCTCGGGTCCGACCTCTCTTTGATATGATCCCGAGAATCCGTTCACGGGAAAGACCGGATGGTGCCCCACGACGAGTTTGTGGTTAGCGTCGCCATGTTTGCGCAGAACATCAGCTAACCATTGCGTCTCGACGAAACCTTCCCCGCCCAGCCCAGTCCACAGGGTGTGTACGAAAACGATCAATAAGTCGCCTCGCCTGACCCAATAGGAAAGTCCAACCTGACCAGCGGGGCCGTTGCGGGGAAGGTCGAGCATCTCGCGAAAAACCTGCTCGCTCATCTCGTCGTAAGCAGTATGGTTACCCGTCGAATGCCAAATGGGAATTGCGCGTCGATCGAGCCAAGCCATCTCATGGTCCAACCAATGTCGCCACTGCGATCGAAGTAACTCTGGATCCGGTGTTAATCCGACGATTTCGTCGCCCGGAAAAATGATAAACTCTGGATGGGGTGTGAGACGACGTACCGTTGCATTGACGGCGGCAAACGTTTTTTCGTGTGGCGCCCCAGGGACGCCAGAGCAGGCATCGCCGTAGACCACGAATTGATGTCCGTTGCCGCGAGGCAGCAGCGCGGGAATGGGCTCGGACGATATGCTGTGGGGTGGCGTCTTCGCTCATGGGCTATTTGTAGGCAACCGTCCGTCTGGTTGCAATCAGAGCGCCAAGCCAAGATCGTCCACTAAGGGTCAAGGGCGGCCAATCAGACTCCGTGACTTCCACGTCCGAAGTTACGTCAACTGCGGATGTGCCAAGACGAAGGGTCGCCACTCCGGCTTCGGGCCAATTACGGACATTGCTTCCCACCACTTCCGCGTACATGGGGACGTGGTGTATGTTAAATAACAAGCTGTCAAAAGGGGTCTGCCGAAACCACCAGGGCGAACTGACAGGAGGGGTGCCGTCGGCCCGCTTCACTTACGTATTTTTTTGTACCGCCATCACGCAACTTCACCGCGCGCCGCAAGCCGTCAATGTGCGAACGAGCCGTCCGTGCACCAATTGTGGATGTCACGAAGCTAATTGGGATTTCGTCCTGGTGATGCATGAAAAACCTCGCTCTCGCTTTGACGCTAGCCTGCTTGCTCGGTCCTGCGTCGACACGCGCCCAAAACGCCTACATCACGAACTGGAACTCCAACACCGTATCGGTGATCGACACTGCGACGAACACGGTCAGTGCCACGATCCCCGTCGGCTCCATCCCCATGGGCGTTGCGGTGAGCCCCGACGGCACCAAGGTCTATGTCGCCAGCAAAAGCGCCTACACTGTATCGGTGATCGACGCGGCGACGAACACGGTCAGCGCCACGATCCCCCTCGGCCCCTTCCCCACGGGCGTTGCGGTGAGCCCCGACGGCACCAAGGTCTACGTCACCGTCGGCACCGACACCGTATCGGTGATCGACACGGCGACGAACACGGTCAGCGCCACGATCCACGGCGGCTTCTCCCACCCCCTCGGAGTCGCGGTGAGCCCCGATGGCAGCAAGGTCTACGTCACCAACGCCTCCTCTAATGCTGTATCGGTGATCGACACGGCGACGAACATGGTCAGCGCCGCGATCCCAAACGTCGGCATCGGCCCCAAGGGCGTGGCGGTGAGCCCTGACGGCAGCAAGGTCTACGTCCCCAACGCCTCCTCCAACACCGTATCGGTGATCAACACGGCGGCGAACGCGGTCAACGCCACGATCTTCGTCGGCCTCACCCCCTGGGGCGTGGCGGTGAGCCCCGGCGGCAGCCAGGCCTACGTCACCAACTACGGTGGCACCGTATCGGTGATCGACACGACGACGAACACGGTCAGCGCCACGATCCCCGTTGGACGCAGCCTCATCGGCGTGGCAGTCAAAACCGATGGCGGCAAGGTCTATGTCGCCAGCGAGACCGCCAACACTGTGTCAGTGATCGACACGGCCTCGAACATCGTGATCGCCACAATCCCCGTCGGCAGCGGCGCTATTGCTTTTGGCGTGTTTATACAGCCGCCGCCCGGAGCCCGACCGACGAGGTGATCGAATGGGGCGCACAGGCGAAGCAGTTGTTGGCGATGATAGAAAATCGATCGTCGAATGGCAGAGATGGGTCAAAAGCGGGAGCGCCGACCACGTCGACGGCCTGCCCCGCACTCGGCCGGTATACCTCAGTAAGCGGACCCCCGCCGGGCCGGCAGGGTGGGGTCAGCCATGGGCCAATTACGGACATCGCCTCTTCCAACGCGGACCATACGAACGCGATGTTCCGGGCGAGCCTGTCGAGCTTGGCAATGATAAGCTTCGCGCTGCGAGTGCGGCACGCCACAAGTGCTTCCGCAAGCTTCGGTCTCGACTTCCGGGGATTCATATCAGCGACGTTTTTCGCGTCACCGCCTACGCAAGGCCGTATGTGGCCTCGCGCAATCTAACGTTAACATAAATTAACATTCATCAAAATGTTATGCGCCTACCATGCCGATGCGGCAACCAACGATCACCCGGCTTCGTGATAAAGCGATTCCACGTAAGCCGCTCAATCAGACAGCGCGTTTCGCTGCTCTACTTAACTAATGCCGGGTAATTCGGAGGGAGAAATGAATAAGCCAGTGCTCGCCGGGGCGGCTGCATCGCCAGAAGTCTTCGCGCGTAGGGCGGTGCAAGCGGCCTATTTTGGGTTCTTTGTCGACATGTTCGAGGTGTACCTGCCCATCGCGGTGCTGGCTCCCGCTCTCGTTTACTTTATCCCCGCCGGCCTCAGCGGCGCGATGCGGGCTACCATTTTCTATGTCGTCTTCGCGGTCTCGTTGATCGGGCGCCCGCTTGGCGCGGTCATCTTTGGCCATTTCGGCGACCGTCTCGGGCGGCGCCGAACAACACTAGTTTCCGTAGCCGGATTCGGAATCGCGACTCTATTGATTGCAGCGCTACCCGGCTACGAGACATGGGGCGGAAGTGCCATTGCTGCACTGATCCTTCTGCGCCTGATAGATGGCATCTTCATCGGCGGCGAGTATACGGCAGCAAACCCGTTGGCGATGGAATACACGCCAAAGGACAAGCGCGGACTCTATGCCGCGTTTATCCATGTCGGCTACCCTGCAGCGCTGGTATGCACTTCCCTGCTTACAGCATTGATGCTCAAGGTAGCGCCCAGCGGCGATGCTGGCTCAGCCTATGCGGTCTGGGGTTGGCGAATCCCGTTCGTGATTGGAGCGTTGCTCGCCGGTGGTCTCTTTGTCTACTACTATTTGCTCGTTCCCGAGTCTGAAATCTGGCGGTGTTCCAAAAAGAGTGCTGCTCCCCTGAAGGAACTCTTCTCAGGACCTGACTTGCGTCGATTAGGGCAGCTCTTTGTTGTCATGAGCGGCGCTTGGCTCACGCTCAACGCCACCGTAGGAGCGCTCCCGGGATTGATCAACACTGTGCTAGCGGCAAAATCGTCCGACGTGAACACTGGCATCCTGATCGGCGCTGCGATCTCGGTGCCCCTCTACCCTCTAACTGGTCTTCTGAGCCAGAGGATCGGACGCCGGCTCACAATCGTAGCAATCGGATTGATGAACTTGGTGCCGGCCTGCGCGCTGTACTATGTGCTGGTTTCAGGAGCATATCGGGATTCCGCGAGTTTGATTGGATTGGTTGCACTGATTGAGGTGCTCACGCTACCCATTTGGGCGGTCCACACTCCTTATTTAGCTGAAAGTTTTCGAACCGAAATCCGATCGAGCGGATACGGCATTAGTTACAGCCTGGCGACGATTGTGCCCGGGTTTTATTCCTTCTACATGTTGGGCCTTGCCACGATGATACCTTACGAATTTAGCCCGATCGTACTGCTTGGATTGGGAGGGTTGCTGCTAAGCTTCGGCGCGCTCGCCGGACCTGAGACCAAGCATGTGGACTTTCACGAAGCGACACCGGTCGGCGTTACCTCGTAGCGTCCCTGAACCGCACTACCGCCTATGATGCCGCGACGTCAGCTATGGGTCACGTTCAGACCAAATCGGAGCTTGCATCGTTGCCCGTCTATCGGTCCGGTCCTTCTACATGAGCTGACGTTCTGCAGCTTGCGTTCGTCCTGAACAAGGCGCTCGAGTTGCCCGGTTTGTTTGAGGGTCATCCCCGGCTGCCCGTCAGCAACGATCCCCACCGAAGCGGTGAGCGAAGGCTTGTGCGTCTTCCGGCTTGGGTAAAGCCGAAGACCACGAAGTCGCTGTCATCGCGCCGCATGGAGTGCGTCAACGGCGACGCCGATACGCCTCGGCCATAACGGGAACCAGCAAGGCCCGCGCCGCTCACGGCCATGAGCCTAGGTCTACGCACATCGCCTCCGGGCCGGCGACAGTGGATCGGAGCAAACGGCCCCGAACCGGCTTGGCGACAGCCTTCGCTTTTTTCTTTCGCTTCTAGCGCTCCAGCGCATTTGCGGCTGGGCACGTCAAGCGCCAGGTCAAGCCTGAGGGCGCATAGTCAAGGTCGACCGTACCGTCTACGGTGTGCTCTGCCATCGGTTCCATAACCATAGTGCCAAACCCGCGCTGCTTCGGCTCGGACACACGTGGCCCATCGCGCTCTGTCCAGCTAATGCTGAGAGTATCGGCGTCTATCCTCCAGCGGACATCGACACGGCCGCTATCCGTCGAGAGGGCTCCGTATTTCCCAGCGTTGGTGGCGAGCTCGTGAAGCGCGAGTCCAACGGCTTGCGCCGAAGCCGCCTTCAAGCGCAGCTCGGGGCCGAGCACGGCAATACGAGAACCAATGAGGTCGGCGAAGGGAGCGAGCTGGGCGCGAACCAGGTCCTCGATCTCGACGCCATTCCATTCGTTGCGGACAAGCAGGTCGTGATTGGCCGAAAGCGCCTGGATGCGCTCGGAGAAGCGCCCGACGAAATGTTCAGAATTTTTGGTGGCGGTCTGGCGAGCGATCGCATGCACGACGCTGAGCATATTCTTGGCGCGATGGTTGATCTCGCGCATGAGGAGGTGCTCCTTTTCCTCGCGCTCCTTGCGTTCAGTAATATCCTGAACGGTGCCGACGACGGTCACGGGCCGTCGCTCGTCCCCATCGCCCTCGAAATACGCAAGCCAATGCACCTCCACCCAGCGGGTCTTCCCGTCTCCCCTCGGAACCCTGAACTCAATCGCGTAGGGCTGCCGATCAGTCGGATCGCGTGCCGTCCGGAAGGTCGCCCAGACCTTTTCCGCGTCGTCCGGATACACCAGCTTCATGATCTCTTCGAGAGCCGTCGTATCCTCGGCAATATCTAAAATTTCCTTAGAGCGCATATCCCACGAGACAACACGGTCGCGCGGACCATACTGCCACCACCCGAGAAGAGCTGAGTTGAGGGCAAGCTGCAGGCGATCCTTGCTTACCTTCAGGTCCTCTTCGGCTTGCTTGCGCGCGCTAATATCGAGAATGACGCCTATGTTGCGCAATGGCCGGCCGAACCCATCGCGGATCAGGTTCACGGTAGTCCGCGCCCAGACGGCCTTTCCATCTTTGCGGATGTAGCGCTTCTCCATGTCGAAACCGGCTAACTCTCCAGCGATCATGCGTGGAAGCGGTTCGCGATCGAGGTCTCGATCATCCGGGTGCGTGATGTCATACACTGTCCGGGTGAGTAATTCTCCCTCGCTGTAGCCCAAGAATTTGCACATCGCTGCGTTGGCGCGGAGAAAGCGCCCGGTTCCGGGCTCGACCTCGATCTTGCCCACGCTGCTGACATCGAACATCGCCCGAAAAACTGCCTCGCTCTCTCGCAGTGCGGCTTCATATTTCTGACGTTCGGTAAGATCGTAGAAATGGCATACGACGCCGAAACGGCCGTCCGGCATGGTTACGCGCTCGATCCTCCAATCGTAGGTTTCGACCGCGCCGGTGTCTCTTCGCTGCTGGACGCTGCAGGGCGCGTGGTAGGGCTCGCCGGTATCGAGCGTATGGCGGAAGCGGCCGATCGCATCGCTGGCGAACGGCTCAGTCCAAAGAAACCGTGTCGCCTCGGCCATATCGTTGCCGATCAGCGGCTGCACGCTCTTGAATGCCCTTTCTGCGCCCGCGCTCAGCTGCATTAGACGGAAATCCGCGTCCACCGAGAAGATCCCGAACGGCGAATTATCGACGAGCTGGCGAAACGTGATTTCGCTGGCGCGGAGACGTTGCTCGGCACGTTTGAGCCTGGTGATGTTGGTGATTGCCGCGACCAGCCCGACGACTTTGCCGTTCTTCCACTCGGGCTCGTAGCAGCAATGTGTGAACTGCTGATCGGCCGGTTGGTAAGGCAGCTCGACCTCGACGTCGAACTCCACCGCCTTGCCGGAAAGGCACTCGCGGAAGAAGGGCTCAAAGGTGGCCCAGGCCTTGTCGCCGATCACCGCCGGGATACGTTTGCCGATCACCTGCTCGGGCGTGAGACCTAGCCGCTCGGCATAGTGCCTGTTGACGAACTTGAAGCGGGCTTCCGTGTCGCACTGCGCGATGGCGACCGGGGCGATGTCGGTGACAAGGCGCAGTTCGCGCTCACCGTCGCGCAGCCGATACTTTGGCGGCCGTCGCCTGGGGACGGTCCCTCGAAGGTTCTTGCGGTCACCGGGCATCGTTCTGGTTTTATCCCCTTAGGTGCCGGCCGGCCTAGCCAAGAAACTGCATGATGTAGGCTGCAGAAAGTTAAAACTGCAGCTGGCAGGCGCTCGCGGAATATATTTGGGCGAACGAGACGGCGGAGCAAGACCGATGGCGGTGGCGAGGCGTATAGTCATCCTGGGGCCGAGCGGGCCCGGCAAGTCAACGCTCGCGCGTCGCATTGGCGAACGCGTCGGCGTCCCGGTGGTGCATCTCGAGGCGCTTACTGGAACCCCGGGCGGGTGCCTTCTGAAGTCGGGCAATTTCGCGACAGGATGGCGCAGGCCTGCCGCACGCGACACATGGATTATGGACGGCAACTACAGCGCATTTTGGTCTGCGTCTACCGAGGGCCGACGCTATCATCTGGCTCGACTTGCCGCGCAGCATCTATGTTCGGCGTTCTCCGTGGCGATCGGTCCGAAAGAATGGACGCACACGGGTCGTCTTCGAAAGGATTTTGGTGCCTGCGCTTTCTACTGGTCTGGCGGGCAAACGACGAAGCCCGAAATGGGTTACTTTGAGACCAAATCGTAGCTTGCATCGTTGCTCGTCTATCGGTCCGGTCCTCCAACATGAGCTGACGTTCTCCGCCTTGCGTTCGCCCTAAAAAACGCGCTCAGGTCGCCCGCGTGTTTTCAGGGCCACCGCCGGCGTCGACAACCGATCCTCACCAAAGGGATCGGCAAAGGCCTGCGCCTCTTCCAGTTTAGCAAGCAGGACACTACGAAGTCGCTGTCATCGCGGCGCATGGAGTATATGAGCGGCGTCGCCGATAGGTCGGCGCTCAGGGCGTGCGCGCGACGACATCATCACCGGGCACCGCCCGGCAATGTATCGGCCCGTTCGATCCAAATTGGGCACAGCCATCGCACCAAGCTTCCCACAGCGGCTACAACGCATTTGCGGTCCGAAGGCACCAAGGCGTCATCGGGTCAGTCGTCCATATTCACCGGGGGACGGCCCATACACCAACCCGCCCTCAAGGCCAAGTGACGCCTCA
>JASHRR010000155.1 GCA_030037185.1 Xanthobacteraceae bacterium
GCCCAAACCCAGCCGTGCTCGGTCTCCTCGAAGATGAAGGTGAAGGCGTCGTCGAATTTTTGGTGGGTGCCGAGCCATACGAATTTGCACTTGCGCAAATCGAAGTCGGGCCGGAAATGCTCGGCAAACTCGCTGCGGATCTTCGAGTTCAAGCCATCCGCCGCCACCACGAGATCATGCGTCCTGGCGAGGTCGGCAGCGGTCTCGACCTCGCTCTGGAAGTGCAGCGTGACGCCCAGCGCAACCGCCCGCTGCTGCAGGAGGTTAAGCAGCTGCTTGCGCCCGACGCCGCAGAAACCGTGGCCGGTGGAGACGATGCGTTCGCCGCGATAGTGGACGGCGATGTCGTCCCAATACGCGAAATGGTTGCGGATCGCTTGCGCGCTGGCGCAATCATTGGCGGTCAGATTGGCAAGCGTCTCGTCAGACAGGACCACTCCCCAGCCGAAGGTGTCATCGGGACGGTTGCGCTCGAACACAGTGATGTCGTGCGCCGCGTCACGCAGCTTCATGCTGATTGCGAAATAAAGGCCTGCCGGCCCGCCTCCGACGCATGCAACCTTCATGCGATGCCATCCGCCCTGGACTGCGTGAGGTTTTGATCATCTCAGCATCGTCGATATATTTCAAGGTTAAATATTCAACATTAAAGCTTATGCCCGCAATCGGCTCCCGGCCGTAGTGCAAGACCAACGCCGCGTTGCCGATTGGACCAGCGAACCGCCGGATCGGGGGGACACGACGGCCGGCGGTTTAACCAGGCGCCGCGCCAACTTGATCGCATTGAGCGCGGCTTTTTGAGCTCACCCGCTTGATGGCGACGGCCCGCACCGCACGCGCTCGCGCGGACATCGACGACATTTTGACGCTGCCGCAGCGCCGCGATCTTTGCGCGAGGCGCTGACGGCTTTCCATTCCCGGGGTACCATCGCGGCGAGCAAGCGCCAGCGTTATTGGGCCGGCGCGCCGATCGCCACCGGACGAATCGGCGAGCCGGAATTTCCCTGGGCGCGCAAGGGCAAGATCATCGTGCAGGACACCCACACCTTGTCGTTGGCAAGCGCCCCAAGGTTGGCGTTCTGAATCTGATAGATGCCGGCCTGCGTCAGATCGTAGTGGTGGACGGCGAATGGCATGTTCGGCGGCGTGCCGGCCGGCGCGCCCGCCTTGCCGTCGAGGAAGCCGTCGGCCACCGGATCTGTGAACGGATTGTCGAGCGCGATCAGCACGACCTGCTTCTCCTCGATGTATTTGGCAGCGTCATAAGCGAGACCGGGACCTTTTGTGTAGTAAAACTTCTCGGTATCGGGGTCTTTCCAGTTGTCGCCCCAGCCGGTGTAGATATAGAGCACGTCGCCGGCCACGAGCCCACGGCTCTCCAGCCCCTGCGCCTTGAGCATACCGTCGATATCCCTGGCAGTGACGGCCTCGCCCGGTTGCATCGCCCTGCCCTTGCCCAGATACGTCTTGGCGTCGAGCAGCACCGCACTGGTGACGATCGGCGGCACCTTTTCTATCCCGAGCTTTTGCAGCGGCGAGTCCGGCGTAGGCTTGATGTCGGATTGCTTGTAGCCACCATAATATTGCGCCTTAGCCGAGGGGAACTCGCTCTTGCCGTCCCACGGCTCGGGCAGCACCGCAAAATGCCCAATGGCGTCCATTTGGGTGCCCTGGGCGCCGGGCTCTCCGCTGACTGTCTCCTCGCCATTGAAGGCATGGACCGTGCCGGGAATGCCGACAGTTGGCCGGTACTTGTCGCGCAGCGGCACGCCGAACGGCGATTGCGGCATGGTGTTGGAACGCAGATACGAAAGCTCATAGGACTTTGCCCTCGGGTTGGCGAGCGATTGTGCGCAGCGTTGCCACGTGGCAGGGCCGAGCGTATTGGCCATCCCGATCTCGTCGCCGGATCCCCACCGCGAAGGATGAGTGGTGTTTTGCGCCTGGGCCGCGCCAACCGTACCCGCAGCGGCAACCGCGCACACAAACCGTGAGAGAAGCATCTTTCGTCTCCATCGTCTTCGCACCTGGGTGCCGATGCGCACGCGCGTTTTCCATTCAAACTCACGCGGCCGCTGATCGGCGGCGGTAAGGCCAGCGGTCTGCGGCGACATACTGTTTTGCGTGCGCCGGCAGATCTTGTAACCTCGCGCCTAACATATCATGCAATCGCTGACGCAGCTTGGCTCTGATGGGGGTCGTCGCATGAAGCCAATTCTTCCAGGTCTATGCGCGTTGCTACTTGCAAATGGCGCCGCAGCGCAGGAAGTGACGCTCAGGGCCGTTACCGCATTTGCCGAAAACACCACCTACTCGCGGCCGTTCGAGGAATTCATCAACCGGGTCAACGCGGACGGCAAGGGCATCCTGCGGATCAACTATATCGGTGGGCCCAAGGCGCTGCCGCCATTCGAAATCGGCAATGCGCTCAAGGGCGGCGTCATCGACATCGCCAACGCGGCCGGTGCGTTCTATACCAATCTCATGCCGGAGGCTGATGCCTGGAAGCTTACTGAGCGGCCGATGGCGGAGTTGCGTCAAAACGGCGGCTATGCCGCCATGGCGGCGATCTACGCACAAAAGCTGAATGCGATCTTTTTGGCCCGGCTGGTGGACAACAATCCGTTTCACCTCTACGTCAACAAGCCGATTGCCACCCCCGATCTCACCGGCCTCAAGCTTCGCATTACCCCGGTCTATCGCGATTTCTTCCAGGCGCTGGGCGCCACCGTCGTGCAGACCGCACCCGGCGAGGTCTACACCGCACTCGAACGCGGCGTCGTCGATGGCTATGGCTGGCCGATCACCGGCGTGTTCGACCTTGGATGGAACGAGAAAACGAAATATCGGGTGGACCCCGGCTTCTACACCGCCGAAGTATCGGTTCTGGTCAACAAAAGCGCCTGGGACCGGCTTAACGACGGGCAGAGGAATCTCCTGCGCAAATCGGGCGAGCAGGTTGAAGCGCAAGCCGTGGCAGTGTTTGCCGGGGAGAATGAGCGGGAAATCACGCGTCAGGCCGCCGCCGGCATCCACACCATTCGCTTCGAAGGCGCCACGGCAAGCGCCTATCTGACCAAGGCCTATCAGGCCGGATGGAACGGCATCATCCGGCAGAGCGCGACTGCCGGACCGAGACTCAAGGAACTGTTCGAGAAGGCCCGATAGCGCCGTGACTGCATATACCAGCATGCGCGCCCTGTCGCGGTGGTATGGACGCCTGCTCGACGGCATGCTGAGCGTCGCGGGTGCGCTGCTCCTCGTCATGACGCTGGTGATCGGGGCCGACGTGTTTCTGCGCAACATCGGGGCCGGTGGAATTCCGCCGAGCAACGAGCTCTCCGAGCAGAGCCTCTACCTCATCACTCTGTTGGCGGCCCCCGCCCTGCTGCGCCAAGGCCAGCACATCCGCATCGACATCGTCCTCAGGGCGCTGCCGCGGCGCCTCGGCTGGATCATCGAATGGATCGCAGACCTGATCGGCCTTGTGTGCTGCGTGGTGTTCGTGTGGTATGGGACAAGCGTTGCGGCTGCGAGTTTTTTCGATGGCTCGCTCTCCATCAAGACGCTGGTGTTGCCCGAATGGTGGCTGCTCGCGCCGATGCCGGTCGCCTTCGCACTGCTGGCGATCGAGTTCGTCTTTCGCATGCACCGACTGGCGTCGGCCGAACGACGGCCGCGCGAGGACGCGGTTTCGGCGTCCTGAGGGATCGAGAGGCCGCATAAGATGTCATGGCAGATGGCCTCCCTGCTCCTGCTCGGCGGGTCGACGATCCTGCTGCTTATCGGCGTCCCGGTGGCATTCTCGTTCATTGCCGTCAATCTGATCGGGGCGGTGCTGTTTCTCGGCGGCGACGCCGGCCTGCATCAGCTGCTTCGCAACAGCAGCGCCGCGGTGATCAATTTCTCGCTCACTCCGATCCCGCTTTTCGTTTTGATGGGCGAGGTGCTGTTCCACTCCGGACTGGCCGTAAAGGTGATCGATGCGGTCGAGCGCTTGATCCGGCAGGTGCCTGGCCGTCTCGCGGTGGTGGCGGTTGTCGCCGGCACGGTGTTCTCGGCTATCTCCGGTTCTACCATCGCCACCACCGCGATGCTCGGGTCGCTGATGCTGCCGATCATGTTGGCTCGCGGTTATCATCCGACTATGGCGACTGGACCGATCATGGCGATCGGCGCGGTCGACATGTTGATCCCACCCTCCGCGCTGACGGTGCTGCTCGGCAGCCTGTCGGGAATTTCGATTTCAAAGCTGTTGATCGGCGGCATCGTGCCCGGCCTGATCCTCAGCGCCGCATTCGTCGTTTATATCATCATCCGGGTCAGAACCGATCCAACCCTGGCACCGGCGGCGCCCCTCGAGAAGCTTGCAGGCTGGGCCAGGTTCGATCCTCTGGTCCGCTATGTGCTGCCGCTCGCTTCGATCTTCGTCGTGGTGATCGGCGCCATGTCCGGCGGCATCGCCACCCCCACTGAATCCGCCGCACTCGGGGCTCTGGCGACGATGGCGCTGGCGGCCGTCTATCGTGTGCTTTGCGTCAGCGTCGTGACCAAGTCGCTGCGCGGGACTGCCGGCATCTCCGGAATGATACTATTCATCATTCTCGGGGCGACGACATTCTCCCAGATCCTAAGCTTTTCAGGCGCTACCGATGGGATAGTCTCTGCGGTATTCGGCCAGCAGCTTTCGCCCTTTGCGATCCTCGCCGGAATGATGCTGCTGTTGATATTTCTCGGCATCTTCGTCGATCAGGTCAGCACGATGCTGATCACGCTGCCGGTGTTCATGCCGATCGTGCAGCGGCTTGAAATTGATCTCATCTGGTTCGGCGTGCTGTATCTGATCTGCATGCAGCTTGGCCTGCTGCTGCCGCCGCACGGCCTGCTACTGATGACCATGCGCGGCGTCGCGCCGCCGCAAGTGACGACGGCGGACATTTTCCGTGCGGTTGTGCCTTACATCGCGCTGAGCCTGGTGCTTCTCGTCATGATCATCATGTTTCCATCCGTCGCCACCTGGTTGCCGGCACTGCTTGGCTGAATTGCCGCGCCAGATGACGCCGGCTCGCGCTGCCTCCCATCTCGCTGGTAGGCGGCAACAGCGGTGGCAGCCGCGCTTGCGCCCCAGCACAAGAATTACTGCGCCAGATTGCCGGCTGGCGCGCCCGACCGACCAAGCGATGAGTCCGGGCGGTAAAAATCCTTCGCTGACCGGTTTGCGGCGGCCAGGAATTTTTCCGCCCGCGGCGCCGTAAACGCGAAAGCTTTGCGACCGGCAATCAAGGCGCCCCGCTCCGCCCAACCATGAGGCGATCCAGGCGTGATCATCCTGGCGGAAAACAAAAAAAAGCGGACAAGCCGATCCGATCTGGTGTTGCCGCTATTTTGCAGAGCCGGCATTATCAAATTCGCGCCGCCACACCCTTTGCGGCCCTGCCGCAGGGCTAGACCTGCGGCAAACGGCCTGGAGCAGGACGATGAGGGCACCCAAGATTGCAAAGCAGGCTGCCGCGAAAAGGCCGGGGATGTGGGAGCACTGGTGTTTATTGTTGTG
Source organism: Xanthobacteraceae bacterium (assembly GCA_030037185.1). Next base: position 5,555 of record JASHRR010000155.1, read on the forward strand.
CCTGCCGATCGTGCTGGCAGCGATGGCCGATTCGGCCGGGGCGCAGGGACTTTCAAGCCGGGCTATTACCATTGTCGTTCCCTACTCTCCCGGCACTGGGCCCGACGTGCTCGCACGCAGCATCGCCGAAGAGCTGCAAAAGCGCTGGAACCAGGCGATCGTGATCGATGATAAACCGGGTGCGACCGGCAACATTGGCACGCAGATCGTGGCCCGCGCAGCGCCCGACGGCCACACATTGCTGATGACCAGCAATCCCTTCACCGCCAATGTCAGCCTGTTCAGCAACGTGCCGTATGATCCGATCAAGAGCTTCGCACCGATCATCGGCTTGGGGACCGGTGCACTCGCTTTATGCCTTCATCCGTCAGTGCCGGCCAATAATCTCAAAGAATTCATCGCCTATGCCAGGTCGCACCAGGGCGAATTGAATTACGGATCGCCCGGGATCGGCGGACCGCATCATCTGGCGATGGAACTGCTCAAACAGGTGACGCATATCGACATCAGGCACGTCCCCTACCGCGGTTCCGCTGGCGCCACCCAGGACATTGTCGGAGGCCATGTGACCGGCGGGTTTCTTTCACTCAGCATTGCCGTGCCGCTGGCGCGGAGCAGTTCATTGCGCATTCTCGGGATCGCCAGCAAGCAGCGAGTACCAACCGCCCCTGACCTGCCGACACTCGCTGAGCAGGGGATCGACGGCGTCGAGGCGGAGCTTTGGTTCGGCTTGCTGGCACCGGCCGGAACGCCGCGGGAGATCATCGTGCGCTACAACGATGCGATCAACGAGATTGTGCGTGAGCCGCGCGTGATCGAGCTCGCCGCCAAGCAGGGCATCGAGATTCACGGCGGAACGCCGGACCAACTGGCAGAATTCCTCGCACGCGATATCGCAACCTGGGCCAAGGTGGTGAAGGAAGCTGGCATAAGGCCCGAGTGAAGGCACGCTCTAGCCTTTTGCTCGGCGGTTTACCTGAACGCGAGGACGGCGCCAACAAACACAGTCAGCCCCTCCCGGTCGGGCGTTGCGGGTGTTAGTGTTGCGGCGCCCTCCGTGCGGTGAGTCCATGGAACAAATAGCCTTTTCCCGCAATGATCGCAGCCGGCATAAGATCCCCGGCCAAGCTGTCGCGTGGCGTGACCTGCGTGAGTGGCTGGCGCTGGTTGAAGCCTCGGGCGGGCTGCGCCGCATAGGTGCAACCGTCGATCCTGACGAAGAACTCGCCGCCATCACGTTTCTTGCCGGCCGCACGATCGAAGCGCCCGCCCTGCTGTTCGACCGTCTCTCCGGCGACAAGTTCGGCACCCGGGTGCTCAGCAATATGCTCGGCGCGAGCAAGGAGCGATATGCACTCGCGGTCGGCCTCGACCCCGCGCTGCCGACCCGCGATATGATTGCAGCGACGCGTGCGATCATGCGCCGCCGCATCGCCCCAGTTCAGGTGGACAAACTCAGCGCGCCCGTCAGCGAGATCATTCTGCGCGGCGCGGAGATCGACCTCACCCGGTTTCCAGCCCCGAAATTCTGGCCCGGCGACGGCGGGCGCTATATCGGCACCGGCAACGTGACCTTTACACAAGATCCGGCGACCGGCCGTATCAATGTCGGGGTCTACCGCCAGATGATACAAGGGCCGAACCGCGTCGCCATGTATTGCTCCCCCGGCAAGCACGGTCGGCTCGACCGCGAGGCGTGGTGGGCGCAGGGCAAGTCCTGTGAGGTGGTGAGCGCCTACGGCATTGATCCGGCGCTGTTCATGGTGGGGGCGCAAAGCTTTGCGGCGAACGAGTCCGAGCTGGACGTCGCCGGCGGTCTCATGGGCCGCCCGGTGGAGCTCACCGAAGCCGAATTTGTCAGCCTGCCGATTCCCGCCCTGGCTGAGATTGTGATCGAGGGCTTCGCACACCCGGGCGAGACCAGCGAAGAAGGCCCACTCGGCGAGTTCACCGGCTATTACGGCAATGTGCGCTCGCCGCAGCCCGTCATCGACATCAAGGCGGTGCATTGCCGGCGTTCGCCAATCATGACGGCGGCCCTGATGGCACGCTATCCATCATGCGAGATCGGCGCCTATTACGCAATCATGCGCTCCGCCCGTATCCTCGACGATCTCGAAAAAATCGGCGTTCCCGGCGTCGTCGCTGCCTATGCGCATCCGGCGGCCGCATCCGGCTGGGGCATGGTTACGGTGGCTCTTCGCCAGTGCTATCCCGGACACGCCGCGCAGGTGTTGGCGCTGGCCGCACAGTGCCCGGCCGCCGCCTACTACACCAAGTGGATTATCGCGGTGGATGAGGACATTGATCCGACCGATTTCGATCAGGTGATGTGGGCGCTGAGCACGCGCTGCAATCCGTCCGACGACATCGACGTGTTGCGGAACACCTGGTCGACCGGTCTCGATCCGAGCCAGTACCCGCCGGAGTCGCGGCCCTACGGCTCCAAGGTGCTGATAAACGCCTGCAAGCCGCACCGCCATATAAAGGAGTTTCCCAAGGCGACGTTGTTGCGGCGTGAGGTCTATGAACGGGTGGCGTCGCGCTGGCCGGAATACGGCTTTTCCGGCACGGCGCCGCGGCTGGAGATTTTCCACGAGGAGGGATGAACGCTGCCGGCACCGGCCGGGCCAAATTCATCAAGGCGCGGTCAATGGACGTGCGGATAGAAGACATCCTGAGCCCGCGCCGGGCGGCGAGCATGCCGGCAATCGAGCGATTGCGCCGATTCGGCGAGGTGCGCAAAAGAGCCATCAAGGCAGTCAATTCATTTTACTTCACACAGGAGGCGAAGATGAACTCGATACCATTCTCACGAACTTTGATCAGCATCGCCGCGTTGACCGGGTTGGTTGTTCTTTGTTGTGCGGCGGACTCAAAGGAGTACCTCAAGGGAGAGCGTCCGCAGCAGCGAGGCTATTCGGAGGCCGTCATTACGGAAGGAGGCAGAACGATATGGCTTGCCGGGCAGACCGCGACGGTCGATGACAATGGCAAGTCGCTGGCCGGCGATTTTGAAGGTCAGGCCCGTCAGCTTTTCAGGAACCTCGACCGCACTTTGCAAAAAGCGGGCGGCAAGCTCGGTGATATGGTTCAGATGACGGTATTCATCACCGACGTTCGCAACGGCGATCGCCTCACCCAGATCCGCCGGGAAGTTTTCGGCGATAATTTCCCCGGCAGTGCTCTCATCACCATCACCGCGCTGGCCGTTCCTGATGCCAAGATTGAAATACAGGGATACGCTGTGATCGGGGGAAAATAGGCTTAACGTGTCCTCGGCCCGGCATGTCGGAGGCAGTCTTGCCTGGGCCAAACCCGGCACCCGCCGCGACGCAGCGATCGGCACAGCCGCGGGCGCTGGTTTAGGGGACCGCGTGTGGTCGATCTCGCCAAAGGCAGAGTCGGAGGACTGCAAGTGGGCGCCCGTGTCTTGCTAACGATGGCTTGCGGTCCCTACGACCGGATGGAAGCACTCGCACAGGGCGTGGTGCGGCCGGAAGGCATAGACGTTCGCTACCTGGCGATCCAGTCGCCACCGGAAATCTTTGCGCGCATGATCAAGACGCAGTGTTTTGACGTCGCCGAGATGTCGCTGGCCCATTATTCAATCATGCGCACGCGCGGGAAATTTCCGTTCGTCGCAATACCGGTCTTCCCCTCGCGCCTGTTTCGGCATGGATACATCTTCATCAACACGAACTCGGGCATCGCGGCGCCACGTGATTTGGAGGGCAAGCGCGTGGGCGTTCAGGAATACCGGCAGACTGCCGGCGTGTGGATCCGCGGCATTCTGCAGCATGAATACGGCGTCGACTTGGCCCGCATCGCCTGGGTGGAAGGGGGCGTCAACGGACCGCGTCAGCCGGACCACGACATGGACCTTCGCCCGATTGACGATCTGAAGCTGGAGATGATCGGCCCGCAGCGGACGCTGAGCGACATGCTGGAAGCAGGAGAGATCGATGCCTATTTCGGCGCGCGGCGTCCGGCCGCGTTCGACCGTGGCCGCAACGTCGCCCGTCTCTTTCCAGATTACCGCGCCCGGGAGAAGGAGTTCTATCACCGTACCGGCTTCCACCCGATAATGCACACCCTGGTAATCCGCCAGGAGCTCTAC
>JASHRR010001384.1 GCA_030037185.1 Xanthobacteraceae bacterium
CCGCGATATTGGTGCTCTATCTCAGCGGCCAGACTCTCAATACCATGACGCTCGGCGGCTTCGCGCTGGCGGTCGGTATCCTGGTCGACAATGCCACGGTGGTGATCGAAAATATCGAGCGCCACGTCGGGCTCGGCGAAGGGATCACGGAGGCGATCCTCAATGGAGCGGCCGAAGTTGGTGTCCCGACTTTCCTCTCCACCCTGTCGATCTGCGTCGTGTTCGTGCCGGTATTTCTGCTCACCGGCGTGGCCAAGTACCTGTTTTCGCCGTTGTCGCTCTCGGTGATCGTGGCGCTGGCCGCGAGTCTGGTGCTCTCCTTCACGCTGGTACCGGTGCTGTTTCGCGCGCTCATTCGCGCCCCGGCGCATCCCCACGCCGCCCACCCGCCTGCCGGCGAGCGAACGTCAACGAATCCGTTCGGCTGGATCCACCGCAAGTTCGAACAAGGTTTCGAGGCGTTTAGAGAAATTCACCGCAACGCGCTGGCTTGGACGGTCGATCGGCCGGTAGCGACAAGCGGATTCTTCGTGCTGTTGATCGTGGTGTCGGGTCTGCTGTTTCCGGCGCTGGGGATGGACTTTTTCCCGCAAATCGATGCCGGGCAAATGCGCCTGCACGTGCGTGCGCCGCCCGGCACGCGGATCGAAACAACCCAGGAATACTTTGCCCGCGTCGAGGCGGCGATCCGCGCCATCGTCGGAAACGACCAGATCGAGGTGATCCTCGACAATATCGGACTTCCCTACAGCGGCATCAACATCGCGCTTAGCGACACAGCGACGGTGGGCCCGATGGACGGGGAGATCTTGATCTCGTTGAAGGAAAAACACACCTCGACCGCGCAGCACATGGCTGACCTGAGGCGCGAACTGCCCGGACGGTTTCCGCAGCTCAAATTCTTTTTCCAGCCCGCCGACATCGTCAATCAGGTGCTCAATTTCGGACAGCCGGCGCCGATCGACATCCGCGTTTCTGGTCCGAGCAGCGATCAGTCCTATGCGGTGGCGACCAAGCTGGTCGCGGACCTCAAGCACGTGCCGGGCGTGGTGGACGCGCACGTCTTCCAGGTTCCCGACGCGCCGGCACTCAAGATCAATGTCGATCGCACGCTTGCCCGCGAAGTCGGGTTGGGGCAGCGGGCAGTTGCAAACAACATCCTGGTCACCTTGAACAACAGTGCGCAAATTGCGCCGAACTTCTGGGTCAACCCCAACAACAGCGTCAGTTATCCGCTGGTGGCTCAGACGCCGACCCGCAGATTCGTTTCCGCCCAGGATCTGTGGACCGTTCCGACGACAGCGGAGCAGAATAACGACAATCAGGTGCTGATGAACGTCGCGCAGTTCGGCAGGGGAACGGTACCGATGGTGGTGTCGCAACTCAACATCAGGCCGGTCTTCGACGTTCAGGCGGATGTGCAGGGGCGCGACCTCGACTCGGCGGCGGCGGCGATCGACAAGGTGATCGAAGCCGATCGGCCGGACCCGTCCAAGTCGATCACCGTGACGCTCAGCGGCCAGGTCGAGACCATGCGGGAGAGCTACTTCGGCCTGTTCTCCGGAATCGCACTTGCTGTCGTGCTGGTGTTTCTGCTGCTCGTTATCAACTTCCAGAGCTGGCTCGACCCGCTGATCGTGCTGTTTGCGGTTCCGTTCGCGCTCGGCGGAGTGATGTGGATGCTGTTCGTGACGCAGACACATGTCAGCGTGCCGGCGTTGATGGGGACGCTGATGTGCATCGGCCTGACCACCGCCAACAGCATTCTGGTCGTCGTCTTTGCCAATCAGCGCATGGCGCTCGGAACCTCCCCCCGAGCGGCAGCCATCGAGGCCGGATTCACGCGGCTGCGTCCGGTCCTGATGACGGCCGGCGCGATGGTCCTTGGGATGATTCCGATGGCGCTCGGCGTCGGGGAGGGCGGCGAACAGAATGCGCCACTGGCGCGCGCCGTCATCGGCGGCCTCATGTTTGCAACCGCCGCGACGCTGGTCTTCGTTCCAACCATGTACGCCCTTTTGCGGCGTGCCCCGCGGCAAGCCCGAGCACAAGCGGCGACAGAACTGTCCGGGAGAGGGAGGTAGTTCAGTGGGCCATTCTGATCATCCTGATTCGCCGGCGCCGGTCGAGCCGAGCTATGGTTCCTTCGACGATGATGGTGCCGAGCAGGCGGCGCCGAAAGCTGATGAGCACGTCCCGATTTCGACCGCCTACACCAAGGGGACGGGACGTCGGATAAGCTTCGCGGCCGCCGTTCTTGCCGTCGCCTTGGCGGCAGCGTTCTTCTTCGTTCAGCAGATCAAGACGCGCAAGGAGGCAGAACTCGGCAGCCAAACCGCTGCAAGGGCGGAGGAAGCGCCGCCGGTCGAGACCATCAGGGTTGGTCTGGCGCCGCCGACCCAGACGCTCACGTTGCCTGGTGAAACGCGCGGCTGGTACAGCTCCACCATCTTTGCCCGCGTCAACGGCTATGTGGCCAAATGGATCGCCGACATCGGCGATCGGGTCAAGAAGGATCAGGTGCTGGCGACGATCGATACCCCGGAACTGGACGCTCAGCTCGAAGCCGCCCAGGCCCAGTTCAGGGCCTCCGAAGCGGAGGTGAAGGTAAGAGAGGCAGATGTAGAATTCGCCAAGACTACTTACGAGCGGTGGGAGGGCTCCCCCAAGGGGGTCGTGTCGGACCAGGAGCGCGAGGACAAGAAGGCGCGTTATGCGATGGCCATTGCGCAGCTTAACGCGGCGCGCGCGCGGGTGACACTCGATCAGGCCAACGTCGACCGGCTGTCGTTTCTGACGAGCTTCAAGCAAGTCACCGCACCCTACGAAGGCGTGATCACCGAACGCCGGGTGGACATCGGCGACTTGGTGACCGCCGGCAGCACCGCCAGTACTACTCCGCTCTACGGCATCGCACAATCGCACCAGATCCGCGTGTTCATCAACGTCCCCCAGGCGGCCATCGCCGATATCGGCGACGGCACGCCGGCGCAGGTCACCGCCAGCGAATATCCGGATCGGACATTCCAGGGAAAGGTCGCGAGGACCAGCCAGTCGATCGATCTGCGTGCACGAACGCTGCGCACCGAAGTGGATTTGTCCAACGAGGATCGCGCCCTCCTGCCTGGAATGTACGTGCAGGTCACCTTTCGACTGAAGCCGACGGCTTTCGTACAGGTTCCCGCCAGCGCGTTGGTCTTCCGTGCCACCGGTCCACAGGTGGCGCTGATCACCAGCAATGAAACGGTCAAGTTCCAGGACGTGACGATTGCGCGCGACAACGGCAACGTCGTCGAGCTTGCGTCCGGTCTCTCTGCGGGCGAGAGGGTTGCCCTCAACATCAGCAGCCAGATCGCAGAGGGCGATCATGTCACCGTGAGGGAGGAGCCAAAAACGGCGGAGGCGAGGTAGGATTCGCCCGTCCTTCGGCGCTCGGAGCTGGCGAAATCGGCAACCGCCGATTTCGGCAAGCACGGCCTTGATCCCACCCGGCACGTGATTTTTTCGCTCTCCGTAGCTCGGGGCGAAGCGAAACGCGGCACCGCCAATCAGTGCGGCACGCCCTTCGCTTGGCGCTCAACCCAGCCCCATCATCACAGCGCGCCACTGCATTCTTGTCGGTTGCATGCGGGGTCATCCGCAGCGTTCGCGGGGCATCCCCGTGCCGAACATCATTGCCCAGTGTGAAATCCGACAATCGGGCCTTAACATCCAATTGGATTCGCACGCGGAATAGGGCATTGGTCGGGCGCCAGTATCGGGGACTTCGGGTTCCGAGGGCCCAAGGGGTAAGGGGAGCGCGGTAATGAGAACACCAGGCCGGGCGTTGGCGGCTGCCGGCGCATTCGTTTGGCTCTCCGGATGTGCAGTCGGACCGGACTATGAACTTCCGGCAATGCCGGTTCCGACGCTTTTCGGCACGGCAGCGCTGACGCCAGCTGTCCCGACCGCGTCGCCCCCGACGGACCTGGTCCGCTGGTGGCAGGTCCTGCATGATGCGCGGCTGAATGCGCTCGTCGAGCGCGCCGTCGCCTCCAACCCCGACATCGAAATTGCGCTGACGCGGGTGCAGGAAGCAAGAGAGCAGCAAATCGCTGTGTTTGGCCAGATGCTTCCGACCGTCGGCGGCAGCGCAGGGGCTGCCGTCGGCAGCGGCACGGACCTCACCAAAGGACGCGTCTCGCAGTCGCTCAGGTCGGGCGATGCCGCCACCGGTTTCAGACGGATTTGGGGGATAGCCGGTTTCGACGCCGGATGGGAGCTCGACCTGTTCGGCAAATACCGGCGCCAGCTTGAGGCCACGATCGACGATACCGAGGCGCAGATGGACATCCGCAACGCGGTGCTGATCAGCGTCATTGGTGACGTAGCCCGCAACTATCTCGACATACGCGGGCTGCAACTGCAACTGGAGATTGTCCGCAGCAACATTGCGACGGCGCAGAGAACGGTCGAGCTGCTCCAGACCCGATTCGATCGCGGGCTGTCAAACGAATTGGACCTCACCCTGGCGAAGCGCGAGCTTGCGACCGAAGAGGCAAGACTGCCGGAACTTGACTCCGCAATTTCCGCCGCCGTGAGCCGGCTGGCGGTGCTGCTCGACACCTACGCGGCGGATGTCACCGGGGCGATTCGCGGCCCTGGAAAATTGCCCGTTGTCCCGGAGCGTTTGCGTCCGGGCGTGCCGGTCGATCTGTTGCGGCGGCGGCCGGACGTCAGGGCGACCGAACGCCAGCTCGCGGCGGCGACCGCGCGTATCGGGGTGGCCACCGCCGACCTGTTCCCGTCGGTGGCGCTCACCGCCGGCTTAGGCGGGCAAGGAGCGAGCGGGCAATCCGGCAGCACGCCGCCGGTGATCCACGGCCCGATCTGGTCGTTCGGTCCGGGCGCATACTGGCCGCTGCTCGATTTCGGCCGTCTCGATGCCCTCGTCAATGTCGAAGATTTGCGCGCTCACGAGACTCTTGTGAACTACAGGAAGACGATCATCGCGGCGGTGGAGGAAGTCGATCAGGCCATCAAGCAATACCGCTTCGACCTGCAGCGCCACAGGCAACTCAGCATAGCGCTCGAAGCGAGCCACCGCGCCGTCAACGTCGCCACCGAACGTTACGAGCGCGGCGTCACGGATTTTCTCAATGTGCTCGAAGCGCAGCGCGCGGACTACGCCCTTGCAGAGCAGACGGCCATTGCGGCGGAGATCGTCGTGCTTCGCTACGTCGCGTTCTTTAAGGCGTTAGGGGGCGGCTGGGAGCTGTACGCTGAACTGCCACCCATTCCGGTAGCCCAGCCGGCCGTCATGGCGACCGTCCGCCGGCTCACGAACGGCTGGCATTAGCGCAGCGCTTTGTTGAGCTAGAGACCGGCATCGAACGTCGTGCCCGTCAGTCGCGCGCATCCTTGTCTTCGTGGCTGGGTCGCCGCGGGGATTTGGAGGACTGGGAATTTTGTTGGCCCACCCTCCGGCCACCCGGCGGAGGCGATGCACAAGCGCGAGTTCCCTCTTGCGCGTGAGCGCCTTTCCAAACGTCATGATTGGGCCAATACTTGAATCCCTGCGGGTCGGCGTTAGGAAATCCAGATTGATTCTCTGGCAGCCGATTGAGGCAAGCAAATGCGCCTTCAACGCGGGTAGCGCGGTTAGCACTACCGTCCCAGCCCTCCGAGGTTGGGCCCGAAATTGTAACCCCAGCCGGGATTGAGGGTGCCGCCGAAGCCCCGTTGATACCAGCCGTTAAGTCCAGGGCTGCTGGAATGCGGTGAGATACCGGCGCCCCGGTGGGCGCTGCCGACCCGGTTTCCGGGCAGCAGGGAGCGGCGGACGGCCCCGGGCGTTGTGCGGTTGCGGTATCCCTCGAAGCTAAGGTCGCGGGCCAATGCCGCACCGGCCAGCCCCGGTCCCGCGCAGATCGCGGTCGAAAGGGCGACCGTAATGGCGAATTTGTAGGGCATGCATGTTCCTTTCTTCACCCGGGCGGTCAGTAGGCCCGCCGTGCCCGTTTGGATGGGCACGCGCACCCTGTCAGGGCTGGGCCGAACCGGGCCACCCTATTGGACGTCCCGATACTCGTTGGGGCACCTGCTCGTTGGCAGGTTGCACGCTTCGTCCGCAATTCCCTGGCGCGGCACATAAGTGTAGCCGGGCCGGTGGTAGATGGGGATGCCGGGCGGGGCCGTGTAATATGGCGGAGCGCCATAGGCCGCCGCGTTCCTGCTTGATCGATGCACCGAAGTTCGGTGATGCGTGTGGCGATTGAGGGCGTGCGCCGTCGAATGGGAGTCGTGATGAGCCACGGGCCTTGTTGCGTCGCCCTCTGCCGCCTGAGCCGTTGCGAGATTTGCCGCTAACCCGAGCGCAATCGCGGCCACAAGCAGGTTTCGCATCACCATTCCCTCCGTTCGTCTTTTCATTGATTGAAGCCTTCCTGAGCCCATCGCCGAACATATACCCATTGAGCAAGCTGCAACTGCCAAGAGGATAAGCGAGCTTCGTTCGGCCCCGGTCCGATACGCCGCGGCCACAAGCTTCTTGCGGAGGTAGCTATTAATCCGATCGCCGGTCGCAATAGCCGAGCCGGTTCGTGAAGATCAAAACGCCGCGACTGAGCCGCACGAGAGCTGTGGTGGCATTTGAGGCGAAGCCAAATCCGCCTGGTTGTCGGAACCTGGGTGTAAGAACTCGGGTTAAAGCGCCCTTGTGGCTTTCTTTGGGGGCGTCGCACTGGGGGCGCGCAAGAAGTTCATCGTCTTGTCATATGGTGCCGGTACTCATCGCGGTTGCGGAAAATCAAAACAGAAACAGCCTATCAAGGAGCGAAAAGATGAGGGATTACAAAGTATTTTCCGTTGTTGCGGTGGTCGGTGCTTTGGCCGTCATGCAAGTTTCCGTCGCCCCTGCATGGGCAAAAAAGGCGTCCACTCAGGCCCAGACGACGTCGCAGCCAGCCCAGCCGCGCCAAGAAGCCCAGGTGCCCCAACCGAACAATTGTCCAGGTGGGGTTTCAAAGGGTTGCGGTCCGGGATCCTGCCGCTGCCCGTAGAGAGGGCCCAGAGCGCATCATCGCCTCGCTTTGAGCGGCCGCCTTGCGTCTTTGCTCTTGGTTATCGTTCGTTG
>JASHRR010001385.1 GCA_030037185.1 Xanthobacteraceae bacterium
TGGCCAAAGGTTAGGTACCAAGCGATGAGCTTACCTCCTACACTCTTGAAGAGTTTGGCAACGGCTTCCTCACGGTCTCCGGCTTCGCTAACATGCCTTTTAGGGCGTCCGAAGTGAAACGACCATGCGAAACGTAGATCGGCATAACATCTCTCCCGAAATAAGCTTGGTTTGTGGGCACCGGAAATAACCGCGATAGCCCCTTTACGGGTTCAACAGACCTCAAACGGTCGACGCATTCTCACGTTCCCGCCGAGCACGACCGGCGGGGCCTCACGTAAGCTGAGGATCTTGGTGCACCGCGAAAGTGGGCAGAGGTGGGCCACTAGCCGGCGTGCTGGAGGTCGCGGAAACGGCTCTGAAAGGCGGCGATGCGCTGGCGAGCAGATTATGCAAAGCCCCGGTAAAGAGACCGGGCTTTTTTTCATCTCCTTAATCTGTGAGGCTAGTGACCGGTCCCTGGGAGTGGTCAGTCGCGCCAAAAAAGCCGTCTCCAGGCGGACCCGCTGATCTTAGCACCTTGGGGGTGAAAGGTATGGTCATGGAACACTCGCAACGTGCGGCAAGCGGTCGCCGGCGAAGTCAAAGCGTTCGTCCAACGACCCGGCGTTTCCCCCAGTTCGCGGCGCTGGCCGCGCTTTATTTGCCCGGTCCATTCGCAGGGTACGTGTTTGGCATGCTCGTCGAGGCGATCGGCAGGTCCACCGCTTGGCGTGGCGCCGCCGCTGATCGTCTTCGTGTCGACGCGTCCCTGTGGCCGTCGATCATCCGAAAGAGTTGAGTCAGGAAGGAGACGTTTCCTGGAAGCAGTCGCGAATCGGAAGAGCACAGCCGTGAAGAAACATATTCTCGTTCTTGGTGGTGGTTTCGCAGGCCTTTGGAGCGCCATCGGCGCGGCACGGGAACTCTCCGAGCAAAAGGCCGAAACTGAAGCTGAGATTGCGCTTGTCGACCGAACGACATATCACAACATTCGTGTCCGCAATTACGAAGCCGACTTGCGCGAGGTTTGCATTCCGCTCTGCGCGGTCCTCTCGCTGGTCGGCGCCCGTGTCGTGAACGGCGAGGTTTTTGACATCGACCCCACCGGCCGTCGCGTCCTGGTCCGAGCGGTCGAGGGGGTGCGCACCCTGGCCTTAGCCTATGATCGACTCGTCATGGCCTTGGGTAGCGAGCTCGTGTGGTCGCCAATACCGGGTCTCGTTGCGCGTGTTTTCGATGTCGACACCTAGGCGGCTGCGTCTCGCCTTGCAACACATCGAAGTGCTGGCCGGCCGACCTGCCACACCCGGTCAATTCACCGCAGTCGTGATCGGCGCCGGCTTGACCGGGCTGGAAGTGGCAACCGCGCTGCCGGAACGGCTCCGGCGCGCCCACAAGCGGTCAAACTCACGAGAGCCGATACGAGTGATTGTCGTCGATCGTCTTCCGCATGTGGGCTCCGATATGGGAGACAGTGCACGTCCTTTCATCGAGGAGTCGCTGCGCAGCCTCGGCGTTGAACAGCGCACCGGGGCCAGCATCTGCAGCGTCGAGCCCGACGGCGTCGTGTTGAATTCCGCCGAAGCAATCGATGCCGCAACGGTGATCTGGTGCGGCGGCATGCGCGCCAGTCCGCTCACAGAAAAGTTTTTAGGCAGGCGCGACCGTTTCGGCCGACTTACGGTTGACGAGTTTATGCGCGTCGTTGACGCGCCGGAGGTATTTGCCGCAGACGACGGGGCTTGTGCCAAGATTGATGGCGAACATGCCTCGGTCATGTCGTGTTAGCACGGCCGCCCAATGGGACGATTTGCCGGTCACAACGCCGCTGCCGACCTGCTAGGCAAGGCGCTGCTGCCGCTGCAGATCGGTTGGTACACTACAATTCTCGATCTCGGCCCCTGGGGCGCGGTTTACACGAACGGTTGGGATCGACATGTTATTGCGACCGGATTCGCCGCAAAGGTGACTAAGCAAACGATCAATTGCCAGCGCATCTATCCGCCTCGGACGAAAAAGCGGGAAGACATATTGGCGGCTGCTGCGCCCGTCGTTCAGGTTCCGCCGGAATGGATACAAATGGGACTTAGAAGCCAGAAGCGCCAAGACTCGCTCCCCTCGCGGCTCAGGATGATGAATCAACAATTATTCACGCCGGAACGCCTTTGCACCCGCTCCGGCGTCGTCGGCGATGCGCCGATCGGACGCAGCGTCGGCGGTACCCTTGGTAGAAGCTGTAGGTGGGGAAGACTGGTTTGGGTCAAGGCTCTCCCCTTCCGACTACGTTGGCAGCACGACCGGTGTACCCCAGAATAGCTGACGACTTATTGCGCGGCACGAAGTCGGCGGAGTCGGGCCAGGACCGGGCCAATCGAATGTGAACGCCTGCACAGACGGACGCGCGTCTGCCCGAAGATAATGCAGACGCGACCTGAAGAAACCATATGAGGGAGAACATTATGAACGCCGGCCGTCAGTTTCTGCGCCTCGCCACGGCCGCCGTCATCCTCGTCGGACTCTCCGGCCACGGTGGATGGTCTCAGGCGACGAGGACTACCAAGATAATCGTTCCGGTCTCGCCAGGTGGTGCCCTCGACACCCTGGCCCGTCTGCTGAGCGAGCAGATTCGTCATGCACAAGGACAGACGATGCTTGTAGAGAACCGCTCGGGTGCGGGCGGGATGATCGCAGCCGAAGCTGTTTCGCGTGCCGCTCCCGATGGTAACACTTTGATGATGGTTTCCCCAGATTTTCTCGTCACTTCGTATCTACGAAAGCTGGACTACGAATTGCGCTTCGAGCCGGTTTGTTACCTCGTGAGCGTGCCGAACGTCATTGTCGTCAACAGCGCGTCGTCCTACTGGACCCTTGCCGATTTACTTAGCGCGGCACGCGCCAAGCCTGGCGTCTTGACGCTGGCGAGTGTTGGACCCGCAAGCTCGCTGCAAATCGCGTTCGAGAAGCTCAAGCGCGCGGCGAATGTTGACATGATCTTCGTCTCATATCCTGGCGGCGCCCCCGCAATCAACGCGCTGTTAGGTGAACATGTGACGTCGGTATTGGCAGCTTATTCGACAGTGGCCGGGCAACTGAGTTCGGCCAAGGTGCGCGCCCTCGCCGTGGTTACAAAGACTCGGATAGAGCCCCTGCCGGACGTGCCGACTGTCGCCGAGTCCGGCTACTACGACTATCACCTCGACTTCTGGCTAGGGCTTGTCGCGCCGGCGAAAACGTCAAAGGAAATGACCTCCCAGCTTGCCGATTGGTTCACCGCCGCAGTGCAAGCCCCTGAGGTCAGG
>JASHRR010000156.1 GCA_030037185.1 Xanthobacteraceae bacterium
TTCCAGCCGAGCACCACCCCGGTCACCGAAATCGCCGTGCCGAGGAGCATCAGCACCCAGACCACGAGATCGTGGACGGGCCCGCGGATCGAATAGAAGTCGAACTTGTGGATCTCGTTGAAGAACAGGAAGTAGGTCCGGTCGGCGGCGGTCTTCGTCTGCATGAGCTCGCCGGTCGCCGGGTCCAGGTGGAGCCAGGTGCCCTTGGGATCGGCGAACTCCATGCGGAACATGGGCATCTTGCGCACGTCACCCTTGAAGCTGTGCCAGTAGCGGTCGGGCGTGGTGCGCAATTCGGCATGGATCAGCGAGCCGTCCGGAACAATCAGCTTTGCCGCCTCGGTGAGGCGCTCGGCCGAGAGCGGCGCGTAAGCGCCGGTCGCCCCGTCGAAGGTCAGGATGTGCAGATCGCGGAAGCCGAAGAAGGCGATCGGCCGACCCGCCAGCCATGAGAAGCCGGCGTAAAGCGCGCCCTGTGGCGCGATTTGGCCGAGACGCGCCGCCGTCAGCGGGAAGTCGGGCCCGCCGTGGCCACCGTAGCGCTGCAGGGCGGCGGCCGGCTGGGTGCTGGTCTCCAGCCAACGGTTCGGGTGCATGTAGATGAACGCCGTCCCCACCCAGGTAAACAGGGTGATGCCGCCGATCAGGCCCAGCAGATGGTGCCACAGCATCCAGCCGCGGAACGGGCTGACACGGCCCTCGCTGTATCGCTTCCCCAGGCTGAGGCGCAGGATGCCGAGGAAAAGACCGCTGAACGCCACCACGGCGGCCAGGGCTGTGGACCACAGGAAGAACTGCCGCCAAGGCCCGGCCTGGTTGCGCTCGATCGGTAGCTCGATCAGGTGCGGGACGCGCGCGGTCCACACCCAGAACCGGTCGTGGGCGCTGGTGTCCATGGGCACGAAGCCGGTGCGGCTCGAGATGTAGATTTGGCGGTCGACGTCGTCGTTTAGGGCGACCAGGTGATAGGGCCTGAGCTCGTCGTACTTGGCCTGGAACACCCACTGGTCGCTGTCCACCGGCCTCAGATAAGTGGGCCTGTCGGAATGGGTGTAGCCGCGGGCAATCTCCAGCGCCCGGGCCGCGTCCACCGAGGTGATCTTCTGGCCGGTGTCAGCGTAGACCGCGGGCTGGGCACCGTTCCAGTCGGTGAAGAAATAGACCGGCCGCCCGCCGGACATCTCCAGCCGCACGCGCTGCGGAAAGCCGTTGACAGCGCCGCCGTCGGGTCGGTGCGCTCTTGGCTCCAGACGATGGGATTGAGGCTGGCGCGGTACTCCGCGTCCATCACCTTGGGCTCGACGATGTAGATCAGGGCGATGCCCGACAGGCACCACACCACGCAGGCCAGGCAGGTGAGGATGCCGACCCAGCGGTGGATCGTCACGATCCAGTGCTCGGTCTCCCGCCACAACCGCCTGACCGGCGTTATCGGGCGCCGGGCGATAGACGGCGCGGGCGTCGCCGACCCCGTCTGGTCGAGGAAGGCCTTATTCATGGGCTCGCCTCCCGTGCAAGGCTTTGGTCAGAAGGCCTTGTTCAGTGATAGCATGAAGTCCCGCGGCTACCGAAGATCCATTGCATATATCGTCGTGGCCTCGGCCGCCGCATAAGCACGAGAAGCGGGCTTCACAGGTGCATTGGGTGTGTCCGGCTTTTGCTTCGTGCCCGCTTAGACTTCTCCACACCCACCTGCTCTTCCCAGCCAGCGAGGCATTAACCCCCGCCTTCGGATACGAGAAACATTCGCTTCATGCTTCAATACATCCCAGGCCGTGACAACGATCACCAGGATGTCGAAGGGCGCCAGCAAGCCTCGCGTAACCGCGGTCCCCATTGCGCGGAAGGAGCAACACCGTCAGGGCTCCACTGTGACGATGGCCTCATAATTCGGATGGTGTCCTCGGTAATAGATGAAGGTTCGGCCAATAGGCCCTGTCCTTCGCCGTATCGGCGCCTGCGCCTATGATGACCTCATCCCCACTGGGCCCGAACGAATTCGGCTGTGTATCGGTTGAAGACAACCTGGCGGCTGATCGGCGCTTTCACACAAGGCGCGCGCTCGAATCGTCGCGAATCGAAAGCGTATGGTCCCCATCGGCCTTGCCGGACGGAAGGACATCCCGGGTTTCCGCAGACGCGCTTACTCCTTGCATAGGGAGCGAAGCGCAAGCTGCCATTCCAGTGAAAATCACGACGTTTGACCATGACCTTTGTCTCGGACCCAAACCGGCCTAAAAGGTGAAATTGATCGTGCCGATTATAGTCCTCGGTTCCCCAAGTATATAACTGGTATAATTGGAGGTCCCTGCCCCGACAGCATATATGGTATTCATAACGTTATTCACTCGCAGATCAAGACTCACGTTCGTCGTGACATTCCACCTCAAACCGACATCCAGAACGGTATAGGCTGGCATTTTGTCAAGGTCTGTATTGTCAGTGAAGCGGTCCCCAACGTAGCGAAGCGCTCCACGCAGCTGCCAATCGGGCAGGAAATCCCAGGTCGCAAGAAGATTGGCCGTGCTGTCAGGAACGAAGAATGGCCGATAGCCAGCAAGATTGACGACAACGCCATTTACGGTGGTCGTATAATTGTCGAACTTGGCGTTCAGTATGGTTCCGTTCGCTGCGACACGGATGCTGTCGGTAATTTTATAGGCAATGCTGCCTTCGATGCCCTTGGAGCTCTGCTCGCCAGCCATCTCCATCAGGTTTGAATTGCTGGGATTGGTCGTAAGAACATTTTTCTTGACGATATCATAGACCGCGATGGTCGCTTCGAGGCGGCTGTCCAGGAACGTGCCTTTAGCGCCGACTTCGATCTGTTGTGCCGGAGATAGGCCGAATAAAATGTCGGTTGCGCTATCGCTGGCAAGGGAGGTCACTGGATCAGTCGAGACGGAATATCTGGTATAGAGCGATACGTTCTTGACGGGGTTATAGATCAATCCGATATGGTATCCAGGCCCAGTGTAGGTTCCGTTAAATCTGCTGAAGTTCGGGAAGGTTAGTAGGTTCGTCTGATATTCGTCGGCTCTTAACCCGGCAAGTATTGATAGCTTGTCTGTAAGTATGAGATGATCCTCAACGAAGGCGCCGACTTGATACAAATCGAGAATATATTGATGCGTAGCGGGAGTGGCGCCCGTGCTTGCCCATGTGCCCAGGTTGGGAGAAACGGCGCTGACCGTCGAGCTACCCGTTGAGCCGCCGGTTTGATTATCGTAGCGGTCATAGTGCGAGGCGTTCACATCGAAACCAATAAGCGTTTCATTCTTCAGATCGAAGGGTTGGTTCTGGATGGTTACGAAACCATGGTCGCCGTACTGCGTCTGCTCCGCGTGTATGTCGCGACACGCGGTACGTGAGACACCGTCGGTGGCCGGCACGAAGGTCAAATCAGGGCAGTCATGGTAGAGCCTATCTGAAATAATGTAGTAACTATCATTGGTGAGAGAAACGTTAGAGTTTACACTCCACTCTTCCTTCAACTGAAGGCGGTTCTCACGGAAGTTGACGAAGGAGTCGATGGGGTTGTAATTGATGAAGCGAAACGCGTCGATTATGTTGTTTTTGTATGTTGGCGTGCCTTCATAAACAGACGGGTAAATATTACCGTAGTCGTCGCGGAGCGTGACGACGAAATCGGGGGTCTCGTAGCGAAGCGCCCCGGATAACGCGAGGCTTTTGGAATCGCCATTGGGCTGAGTCCATCCATTTGACGAATTTTGGCTCACATCGAAGAGATAGGACCACTGAGGCGTGATCGGGCCGGTGACTTCCGCCGCCGTATGAATGGTTCCAAACGATCCTATCGACTCCTGAAAGGCTCCCGTTTGCTTGGTGGTGTTCGGTTCCTTTGGTATGACATTTATAGCGCCACCGACGCCGCCGGTCCCGTAAAGCGTGGAGGAAGAACCGGAGAGAACTTCGATGCGATCGACGTTCCATGGATCGAACGGGAATTGCGTGACCCCACCGGCATTGAAGAGCTGCATGCCGTCGTAGAGCTGGTTGATCGAGTTCGCGCCGTAAAAGCCACGTGCGCTTGTGCCGCCGATGCCATTTCCGATAGAGGGATTAATTGTGATGCCTGGGGCTCTCGTTTCAGCGTCCACAATCGAGTCGCCTTGCTGCCGGACCTGATCGCCTGGAATGACCGTGACACTCGCCGGCGTTTGAAGCGGCGTCAGGTTCAATCGGCTTGCTGCTGTCGAGGGTTGATTGAGATTGAGCTGATAGGGTTGCGGCGAGGTTTTACCTGCACCGGTGGGCGGCGTCGTTGGTGCAACGGGCGGTGCTGCGGGCTGAGCGGTCTGGGTTGTCGGGGAGGGAGCACCGGGGGCTGGCTTCGGCTTGGGGCGTTTGGTCCGCACCGAAATGGTGGGAAGCTGAGATCCAGGTGCGGTGGACGGCGATCGAGTTGCGCCTGGGCGCGACGGCGCAGGTGCCTGAGGAGGCGACACGGGCGGCGAGACCCCCGGTTCCTGGGCTAATAGCGGATCGGCCATCGAAACGGCAGCTAACGCAGAACCGCCGAGCAGCATCCCCTTACATGTTCTCCAACGCATCGCTACCCCGCCCCCGCACTCTCCCTAGATCATGCATTTCGGTGAGCCGCCCCGTGTCCCCCAATCGCGCGGTGGGCAACAAAGGTTGCCTATGTCGCTTCGGAAACTTAATGGATGATTTTTGTTCGCGAAGTGGAATTTTGTCAACCATATTGAAGTGGTAATTTGTCAACTATACTATGGTGTATCAATTTTACAACGTAACTAATAGTCCACTAGACTATAACTCGAAAATATCTGTAACTAATTTTCACATTCAGAATACAATCTTGCTAAAAAGCTTCTATGATCGATCGACCCCCGCCCCATTCAATGCCGCGGAGCGCTATTGGTATCAATTTAATATAGCGGACTATAGTTTCCTTTTGTTGCTCATACATGGTCTCTTGGGGTTTCACGTCGCGAGTACGCGCGCCGTCCCTCACGGGCCGAATTTGACACGGCCGGCAGCCTTCTGCGCGTCAAGGGGCTGACCCGCGATATCACGCCGCGCAAGCGGTCTGAAAAAGGCCAGGACCTACTTATCGCCGAACTCGACCATCCCGTCAAAAACGTATTGGCGCGCGTCGCCGCCGTCGTCAGGCATACGCGCCGGGAGCAGCGTGACCATTGACGAGTTCGTCAACGCACTCGACGGCCGCATTCAATCAATTGCAACCGCTCACGCGCTCCTAACCCGAGGCCGCTGGGACGGCGTGAACCTTGCCGACCTTATTCGCTATCAGCTGGCACCCTACGCGACTGACGCAAATACCACTATCAGCGGTCGGAACGTCACGCTCACCACTGCACAGACCCAGGCGATCGCCATC
>JASHRR010000157.1 GCA_030037185.1 Xanthobacteraceae bacterium
GGTATCTTGCTGTCATCATTACTGGCTCGCTGATCGGGGGCTGGATCAGCGCCTGGCTGAGCGATCGGATCGGCCGGCGTGCGAATTTTATTGTATTCGCCGTCTGCTCGATCGTAACGGTGATAGCATACACGCAAATTCCGCTGGATGACGCGACGATGCTTTTCTTGGGTTTCCCCCTCGGCTTCTTCTCTCAGGGAGTATTCTCCGGTATGGGGCCATTCCTGACCGAGCTTTTCCCAACTCGAATGCGCGGCTCAGGTCAGGGCTTTGCTTACAATTTTGGCCGGGGCATTGGCGCGTTGAATCCACTTCTGGTCGGGATGCTCAGCGCAACGCTGCACCTTGGGCAATCGATTGGCTTGTTTGCTGTCATTGCGTACGGTGTGCTTGTCTGCGCGGCGCTATTGTTGCCAGAGACTAACGGTCGTGTGCTGACCGCCGAAGCTGTTTGAGCCAGGCGGGCAGCAACCCTTGCCTCGCCGCTGACCTGCTTTCGCGTCTGCTCGGCCACAGGACTGAGCACCACACCTCTCGATGGCCCCGCTGAGGGCCAAGCCCGAGCGCCCGCGGCGCGTGCGCCAATTCGGAGAAGATCTCGCTATGGTGCGGGCTGTGGCACATGTTGAGCGCCAGGCGAACCGCGGGGGCCGCTTTCTTTCGATTTGCTGAGCATTTGCGCTCGGGCGCCGTGTTGCGGTTGGGATCGTCTATTCACGATTTGCTCGAGCATCGCTCAATACGTTGCTCGTCCCCTTGAACAGCGTACCAAAAGTGGCGTTTGCGCCGCTATTCATCAGCCGGTTGGGCGCGGCCTTGCGTCCAAGGTCGCAATCCCTTTTCTGATCGCGCTATTTGTAATCGTCCTCGACATCTTATTGCGCTCCGCTGCGTCGATCCGGGTGCCGGGATGCTCGCTGCGCGGTGGAAGATTGCAGACCTCGTTGTGGTTACGGACCAACCCCGTTACCCCTCTCTTGTCGGGGATGAAAGTCCATTCACCCGCGCGCGTTGGAGCAATCGCTGCGAGACGACGCGCGTTTTCGCGGCGATCGTGGCTGCTGGTTATTCTCGGCACGATCCCTCGATCGTCGATTTAGTCGAGCGGCTCATCTGCCTTGGCATGTCTCGCACAGGCAGCGGCATCCGCGAACCGTCGTGAGGCCTGGTCGACCGCTGGACAGTGAGTTTCGGACGATAACCGCGGGTGGCGGGAATGACCCGGAATTCGATCAGACACAAAGGTGCCAGGGCACCTTAGGCGGTTTTGCTCACATCCCAGAAGAACGGCAGCGGACCCTGCGCCACTCCGCTGACGTTGCGCCGCCAGGCTTGGTGCTGGAAGAACACACCGAGCGGAGCGTAGATCGCGTTTTCGAACGCAATCTTGTTCAACCGCCGCGCCGCGCTTGTTTCCTCGTCAGGCGTCTTGGCATCGTACCATGCCGTGACCTGAGCTTCGATCTGCGGAATATCCGGCCATCCAAAGAATGCCTTATCCCCATTTGCCCGAATGATCCTGCTGGTCGGATCGACGCAATCGACGCCGAAGAAGAATGTATGCATGATGTGCCAGCCGCCCTGGCTGGGCGGGGATTTCTGCGCTCGCCGCGCAACAACGGTGCCCCAATCCAGGGCCGCATAATCTACCTTCATGCCGAGCCGCGCCAGCAAGTCGACAGTGACGTCACCCCAGACCTTGTGGCTACCGATGTCCTGCGCCGCCATGACCGTGACCGGTACACCGGCATATCCGGCTTGTGCCAGCAAGCGCTTTGCAGAATCGAAATCGCGGCGACCTTTGAGGATTTCACCCCCTTCCTCGTTGTAAAGCGGGGCTCCCGGTGTGAAGTAGCCGATGCAGGGTTTCCACAACTGATCGTCTACTCCGACGTAAGCTCGCATATAATCTTCCTGGCTCATGGCCATCAAGAAGGCTCTGCGCGCGCGAACATCATTAAATGGTGGGTAGAGGTGGTTGAAGAATAATGTACCGATGGCGCCCAAAGAATCCGCGATATCGACCATGACATTGCGGTTGGCTCGCAATGCCGGGACGAGGTCGGGAAGCGGCTGTTCCAGCCAGTCGACTTCGCCGCTTTGCAGCGCTGCTGCAGCAGTCGCCTGGTCGGTTATAATCCTCCATTCGATCCGGTCAGAGGCGATCCGCCGGCCCCCGGCAAGCCAAGAGGCGCGTTCTTGCCTGGGCACATAATCCGGAGATTTCTCAAACACCGCTCTTGCGCCCGGCACCCATTCGTTCCTGACAAAACGCATCGGACCGCTGCCGACATACTCACTGATTTGCTTGAACGGGTCTGTTGCGGCGATCCTTGCCGGCATAACGAAGCAACACGGGGTCCCGACCTTGCCGAGGGCAAGCAACATTTTCGGATAGGGTTTTTTCAGCACCCAGCGGAAACTACGGTCATCGATCGCCACCAGTTCGTTTTCGATGGCTTTGATCATCTGGCCCATTGCGTCGCGGGCCGCCCAGCGGGTGATACTCGCGACTGCGTCCTTCGACAGGACCGGTTCGCCATCATGGAATTTCAAGCCCCCCCGCAGTACGAAAGTCCAGGTGAGGCCGTCAGGCGACACCGTCTCGGATTCCACCATTTGGCGCTGCGGCTGTAGCTTGTTATCCACACCGTACAGCGTGTCCCAGACCAGTAACCCGGCATTGCGGGCGATATAGGCAGTGGTCCAGATCGGATCGAAATTAGCAAGGTCCGCATGCGGCACCAGGCGCAACGTGCGTGCGGCGGCGCGTTGCGAGATCGCTGGCGCGGCGACCCCGCCGGCCATCAGTGGGCCGATAGCGGTTTTCAAGAAGGTTCTGCGGTCCATCAGGCCCTCCCACGATGACGAGTATGGTTTTGCATTGGAATGATTGATTTGCGGGCCTTAGAATAGCTCTCGCTGATGAGTGCCACAACAACACCGGGGTATCTAGAGCACCTAGACTTGCGGAATTGGCCCAGGCTGCGTTAAAACCTGAATGATATCAGCCTAAAATACTTCTCTATTTTTGTTCCGTGGGATGCGATCAGCGCCGATGGCCCGGTAGCAACTCCCTATATTGAGACCGAACTTCTGCTTTTCAGAACGAGCGCGGAGTCTTTACCGACCTGGGCCCGTTGCTTTTGTCGCCGGCATCCGCCCGAAAACGACGGCTCGCGAAGGATAAGCCGAGGTCAGCTCGAACATCTTCGGCGACCGCGGCCGACACTATGCGGACAGCGGTGAACGTGCCACCGGGTTCGTGGCGACGCGACGACCGCGATGGCGGCGCCGGACGTGAGTGGCGGAGAACGACCTCGTTCATCGCCTCGACCTACCACGAAATTTCCACCCGATCGCGCCTCCTCACCCTGCAAGCCGACGGTCGTTGTGAGTCGGCGAAGCTGTCATTTCGGTGTTTGTGCGAAATATCGCAGATCAGGCGGCGGTTGGTCTTTGCGGGTCGGCATCAGCAGGCCATCCGCGCTCTTGAAGTAGTTTTCCTTGCCAAGGAGGACCTGCGCATTGTTCTCGCTACAGTAATACTCTGCCCACTGCGGACGCGGGTCCGGGTCGCGCACGTATTTTTTGTCCACCGTCCAAGGTCGCGTTAAGGCGTGGTCGATCGTGGTGATTTCGTCATGAAGGATGCTGGGATCAGCCTTGTCGCGATAGAATCGCTCCTTGAAGATCGACTGATTGTCGACGTGCAGGGGCAGACCGAGTGTGTCGATGGCGCGGGGCCCTTTGAAACCGCGCGTCTCGACTTCGAGTACGTCAAAAACGCCGTCGCCGTCCTCGTCGAGCCATCGGCCGATTGAATACCCTGCAAAGGTCGGCTCGATCTCACTCGGCCAGTCACGCCCGTCGGTGAAGATCCGACGATAGTGGTCGTCGCTGCCGAGCAGAATATAGGTGGTTGCCGGTGTGACGACGAATTCCAGCGGCCGCCACGCCATCATCATTTGCGGCATGCCACCCGGAAGACACCAGGCAGTCGGGTAATTGCCGAGCCCGCCTTTGATCTGATCCGCTATACTTGCCTCCAAAACCGCCTGATATTCGGTCGTGAGAGGCGCCTGCTGCCCAAATCCCCAGGGCTTGGTCTGGTCGTGACTAGGTTGATCTGCGAGTTGCGGGACGATGAACCGCGCCCACGCCCCTGTCCAGTCCGGGTACTCTGCATCGTCCAGGGCGCGAGCATCGCCGGCCGGCATCGCGGCTGCTGCCACCATGGCTGCACCGATCAGGCTCCGAGAAAACATAGCGTCCCCCTGGGGTTCTTACTGCGGTCCGCGTGGTTTGCAGGTAGGCGCCGGCCGCAGTTGATCTCCGGTCGCGTCAACAATCTACCGCTTCGCTCAACTTGGCTCGGCCACACTCGGGTAAGGCAAGCAAAAAACTTGCCAGACGATCTTGTGATGCCGGTGACCGAAGGCTTGGGCCAGTTTCGCAAGCCACGGCGCGTCATGCTATCCGGGAAATTGGTGCAGACTGTCTTTGCGGGCTGCCAACGGAACGTGCCGAAGTGCTGTCAATTATTGGCAGCGCGCTGATACCATTGGAAAACCCCTAAGGCACCTCCAATGCACGTTGAGTAGGCAGTCGGAAATCAACAATGCAGCAACGTCGCGGGCGCTCTTATGCCTACACCAGACTTTGCATTCCAGCGCCGAACGGCGGTGATCAAAGAGCAAAGACCAAGGCGGCCATCTTTGCCGCTCTTCCCGGCCTCCCCTGGCCGGATCCCAATCCGCCGCGGCGAGGGCTAGCCTCACCAGGGCGATCACAGCCGGCGCCAACGGCATCGTCGCGGCCGCATGCGCGCTGGGCTTTCCGGCTTCCCTCGAGCAGCTGCCCTGGATGACGCCGGCGTCGCCGAGCCGCACCGGCAGCACGTGCCGTTGCGCTGCGCCGCTGTCTCGATGGGGCCAGCAGGGTTGCGGCCGACAACCTCAATCCGCAGAAAGCGTGCATTGTGCTGATGCTGGCTCGGATCCACCGCATGTTCACGGTCTACTAACGGGCTCCGGCTGCCGGATGCGGGGCCTGGCAGTCGATTGGATGGCCGAGCTCGGCCGGGCCTCCTCGACGCTGCGACGCAGAGAAGCCGGCAGAAGGCGGGACCGCTGGCTGACCGTCACCTCGGCGACGGTACGGGCAGGCACGAGCGTACGACCGAACAGGCTGACCCTGCGGCCGGTCGGGATGCGCGTCAACAGCCCCTCGGGCCGGCGCAGCACGACTAGCACGATGATGAGGCCGTAGAGGATCAGGCGATATTCGTTGGTGAACCGGAGCATCTCGGGCAGGATGGTCAGCAACACTGCGCCTAGCACGGGGCCCCACAACGTCTGCAGGCCACCGAACAGCAGAAAAATGATGAAGTTCAGCGAGACGAAGAATCCGAGGTCGTGGGGGCTGATGACGAGGACGTAATGGGCCTGGATGGCGCCCGCCATGCCGACGATCGCCGCACCGAGAGCGAAGCTCGTCGTGCGCACCTGCGCAACCGACACGCCAGTGGCGCTGGCCGCGAGGGGATCGTCGCGCACCGCGCGGCAGGCAAAGCCGAGCCGAGAGCCGTCGAAACGCCAAGCGACGTAGAGCGCGATCAACGCCGCCGCGAGCGCGGTCCAGACATTGGTCTTGAGTCCGATGCCGGTGAAGCTGTTGGCGCCGCCGATGTAGTCCCAGTTGAAAGCTAGCACGCTCAGCGCCTCGCCGAACGCGAGCGTGGTCAGCTTCAGGATGAAGTCGCGCATCTTGAGCGTGACGAGGGCAAGCACAGTGCCGACCAGGGCGCCGGCGACCGCGCCGAGGCACACGGCCGGCAGGAACGGCCAGCCGAAGTTCACGGTCAGCACGGCAGCCGCGTAGCCGCCGACACCGGCGATCGCGGCGGTCGCCATCGAGAGCTGGCCCGACAGGGCGGTCACATAGAGGCCGAGCGCCATGGCGACGTTGAGGAGGGTGAAGATCGCGACCGGCGTCACGCTGGCAAGGTTCATCGTCGGACCTCAGGTCGCGTAGGAGCCGAACAGCCCGTTCGGCCGCAAGTAGAGCACCCCGATGAGCACGAAGAACGCTGCCGCATCGCGCAGGCTCGAGGACAGATAGCCGGTGACCAGCGATTCGATGATACCGATCGCGAGCCCGACCACCATCACCCCCTCGAAGTAGCGATTGCCGGCCACCAGCATGCAAACGAATGCCTTCAATCCGTAGAGCAGGCCGACGAAGGCTGACGCCGAGCCGTAGAGGGTGCCGACCGAGACGGCCGCGACGCCGGCCAACGAGGAGGCCAGCAGGATCGTGAACTGGCAGATACGGCGCACGTTGATGCCGAACGCCGCCGCCACGTCGGGACGCTCCGCGATGGCGCGCGTCGCACGCCCCCAAGAGGTGCCGCGCACATAGAGGCTCACCAGCGCGAGCAGCAGCAAGCAAATGACGAAGTTGGCGATCTGCCGCACCGTCAGCGCCACCGGGCCGAGGTCGATGATCATGCGCGGCAGGAGCGCCGGATAGGCGACCGGATCCGGACCGGCGATCAGCGCCATGCCGTTCTGCAACGCGATGGCGACGCCGAGCGTGCCGATCAACGTCATCAGCACGTCGCGGCCGCGCAACGGCGCGATCACGGTGCGTTCCAGCGCAAAGCCGACCAGGCACGAGCCGGCGGCGCCGGCCAAGATCGCGAAACCGAGCCCCAGCGCCGGCCACTGGGACGCCGGCAGAAGGCCTGCAAACATCCCGACCATGAATATGTCGGGGTGCGCGAAATTGATCACCCGCAGCACCGTGAACGCCAGCGCGAAGCCGATCGCCACCACCGAGTAGGTGCTGCCGATGACGAGGCCGTTGGCCAATTGCTGCAGCAGGAGTTCCATTGCGCTCTTTCTCGATAGATCCGGGTCGCCTGCCCAAGCTGGTACTATTGGCAGATGCCGCTAGGCATACCCGCCCAGGAACACGTCCTGGACGCTTTGCTTGCTGCCGATCTCGGCGGCCGGACCGCTCTCGACGATGCGGCCGTTTTCGAGTAGGTAAGCCCAGTGCGCCACCTTGAGCGCCTGGCGGGCGTTCTGCTCGACCATCAGGATCGCGATGCCCATGTGGTTGATCTCACGCACCAGCGTGAACACCTCGCGCACCATGAGGGGAGCAAGCCCCAACGAGGGTTCGTCCATCAGCAGGAGCTTGGGCGAGGAGATGAGCGCCCGCGCGATCGCCACCATCTGCTGTTCGCCGCCGCTCAGCGAGCCGGCGACCTGGTGCCGCCGCTCGCGTAGACGCGGGAAACGCTCGAACATCTCGCCGATGCGCCGGTCAACCAGGGACTTGTCGGCGACCGCGAAGCCGCCGAGCCGAAGATTGTCGAGGACGGTGAGCGTGCTCCAGAGCTGGCGGCCCTCCGGGACCCAGGCGATGCCGAGCATGTGGATCTGGTGCGACTTGAGGCGCCCGAGATCGACGTCGCTGCCGAAACGCATCTCGCCCGCGCGAGGACGCAGCAGGCCCAGCAACGTCTTGATGATGGTCGTCTTGCCGGCCCCGTTGGCGCCGAGGATCACGCGCAGCTCACCCCTCGGGATGACCAGCGAAACCCGGTCGACGGCCGGGACCGCACCGTACGACACGGCGAGATTCGTGACCTCCAACAGCATCGTCATTCGTCGGATCCCAGATAGGCCTCGATGACCTTGGGGTCGGCCCTGATCGCGGCCGGCGTGCCCTCGGCAATCTTCTCGCCGAAATTGATCACGACGACCCTGTCAGAGGCGGTCATCACCACGTTCATGTTGTGCTCGATCAGCAGCAGGGTCACGCCGATCTCGCGCAGCCGGTCGATCAGGTCGATGATCTCATGGGCCTCTTGGGCGACCATGCCGGCGGTCGGCTCATCCAGAATCAGGAGACGCGGCTCCAATGCCAGCGCTCGAGCGATCTCGACACGGCGCTGGTCGCCGTAGGGCAGCTCGTCCGGCATCCGGAAGCGGTTCGCGCCGACGCCCACCCAGTCGAGCAGCGCTTCGGCGTGCTCGATGGTGGCGTGCCGCTCGGCCCGCTCGTTCGACATCAGGGCGAGCGCCCCGAAGACGCCAGAGTGGGTTCGGGCAGTGCGGCCGATCATCACGTTTTCCAGCGCGTTCAGGTGCGGGAACAGGCGGATGTTCTGGAAGGTGCGCCCGACGCCGTTTGCGGCAAGCCGATGAGGCGGCCAGCCGGTAATCCGCCGGTCGCCGAGAAAGACCTCGCCGTGGTCCAGCGGCAGCACGCCGGTGATCAGGTTGAACAGCGTCGTCTTGCCAGCGCCGTTCGGGCCGACAATCGACACCACCTGCCCTTGCGGGACGCTGAAGCTCACGTCGTTGACTGCTACCAGCCCGCCGAACCGCTTGGTCACTCCTTCGACGCGCAGCATGTCGCATCAGATCGCCATGTAGGTGCCCCGTCCGGTAACCTGGATGACGACTACCGACGGAGTGATGTTGCTGCCGTCGGGCGGATTCTTGAAGGTGATGCGGGTGCCGAGTGAAGTCGTGAAATCCAAGTCGGCGAGGGCCGCAGCGAGCTTATCGCGATCAGCCTCGCCGGCCTTCTTGAGCGCCGCCATCAGCGTCATCACGCTGTCGTAGCCGTAGGTCGAGAACGAGGTCGCCTGCTGCTGCGTGAAGCGCGCATTATACTTGTCGAGGAAGCTCTTCAGCATCGCGGCCGGCGCGTTCAGATCCTGCGCGAGCCAAGTGTAGTCGCCCTTAACGACACCCTTGGTGCCGTCCCAGTACACCGGGTCCTGGAACGAACCGAAGCCGGTGATGAGCCGCTTGTCGATGCCGGCTTCGCGAATCTGCGAGGTAACCTTGACCCCGTCGCCGGTCGCGCCCGCAACGTAGATGGCGTCGGGCTTGAGGCTGCGGATTTTGGTGATCTGCGGGGAGAAATCTTGGTCGCCCGCGCGGAAGGCCTCGAACGCCACCAGCTTGTAGCCGAGCTTGGCCGAGAGCTGCTTACAGACCTCGGCGTCACCGACCTGCGCATCTTGGGTCTGGTCGTAGATGACGGCGAGCCTCTTGATATTTTCCCTGGCGACAATCTTCTGGAGCATGACCGGGACCGCCACGGTGGAAACCGGATTGACCCGGTAAACATAGCTGTTCCATTGCTTCACCGGCGCGCCCGAGCCGTTGCAGATGACCGGTAGTTTGATCTGGCCGGCGACCGGTACCAGCGGCACGAAACCGACCGAGTTGGTCGGGCCGAGCGAGCAGATCACCTGCGGGTCCGTCGCGTACTGGCGGAACAGCGTGATCGCCTGCTTGGCGTCGTTGGCCATATCGCCTACGAACATCTCGAGCTGATAATTCCTGCCCTTGGCGTCTGTCCAGCCGCCGGCAGCGTTGACCTCCTCCACCGCCAAGATCGCGCCGTCGCGCGCGCGAATGCCGTAGGCGGCCGATGGTCCGGTGATCGGCTGAATGTGCCCGATCTTGAGCGCAGCGGCCGACTGCCCGCGGGCGCGACGATGCGGAGCCAGCGCCAGCGCGGCGGTGCCGCTGGCCAGCGCGGCAAATCGGCGGCGGGTCATCGCGCCGCCAAAGGTGAGCTCGACCGCGGCCTTCGCATCAACCTTGTTCATGCCCTGATCTCTCCAAGCGCTATTCCCAGCCCGCTGCTCAAGCCGTCTCGGCGCCGCAACGCCGAAGGCCAGACGCTGCCATCTTATATTAGTTGATGTGGGCATGGCGCCAAGAGAATTAGCTGTGCGCCGGGCCGAATATTTCGGCAGCCGGATGAACTACTTGCGTCTAAGCCGCTGTTTGCGAACCGTTCCGCAGCAAGGGCATACGCCCGACGACCGTGCGCGGGTAAAGCAGAATTACCTGACGCCCAGCGTCTTCCGCTTTGATACACAGGACAATGAGAAACGACTCCGGCGCAGGGTCCAGGATACGCAAAAAAGTGCCACCCCCGGCTGTGACATCGTCTAATCGGCTTTCGATCGCGGCGCGTCGATTATTTTGTTGATTGTCATATTTATTGCGGTCGCAGCAACCTCGGTAAGTCCATTGAACTGTTCGCCTGTCGTTCTTAAAGCGCCGGCGGTTGAGCGCTTTCGTAAATGGCCTGAGCATCGATAGGCCATCCTGCCGAGGATCCGTCAGCACGCTCTTGCAGCTGGACTGCGCGATCGAGCTGAACGACATTTGCATAGAGGTTCGCTCTACGGATCAACGACCAATCGCCATACGGGGTTGCCGGATTGAGGATGGTGTTCGAGGTGAGGGAGCAATTCACCGCGTGCTCCAGGAGCAAATTCGCCTCTGCCACACCGTTCCCGCGAAGGCGAACCAGCCCCCGGACCGAAACGTTACCGCGTGCATTCGACCGCGGCGCGCAACTGGTCCCACAGCGGCTTAAGTTCCGGCTTGGTGTTGACAATGTCGTCGCCGATGGTGGCTGTCTTGGCCATCAGCGCGGCAGTCAAAGACGTTGGTTGGCACTACTGCCTCCTAATGGGTATGGATAGACCGGTACGCCGTGAGCCGCGGCCTAAAGACCCGGGGTACGTCGCGCAATTTGATCGAGAGCGTGACGAACGTTCTTTCGCTAAGACCGGTGACGCTAGAGCCGGACACACCGGCAGTGCGCGGCGCATCCTTGCTAGTTTGATCCGGAGCCAGGCGCAGGAGGGCGCGGCGGCGGATAGCGGTATGTACCTCTTCGCGAAGCTCCGCCGTTTGCCCAGCTCCGCGTCTCCGCCGCAAGGTCGCCACCTGGGATGAGGACGACCTGGCAAGTCTTGTTGCGGATTGATTTTTTCACCCGATTCGCCTGTCATACCAACCTAATGTAAGCTCGCATCGAAAGGATCGATAAAGACCGTTAATGCTATCAGTATGATCTGGCTTTACGTGTTGGCTAAACTAACTACGTCGCGGAGGAGGACCTGATGTTAAGACATGCAGGAAATTTCATGGGAGGCGTTGTCGCCGGCGCGCTTTACCTCGTCGGCGGCTTGGGCTTTTCAGCGATAGCCGCGGGCGCATCGCCTCCCGATTTCGCGCGCAATCCAAGCGTTGGATGGTTCGCATATTCCCGCGAATTCATCGCGCCGCCGGGCGGCGCTGGACCGGTGCGCCAGGACCCTGCCCATCCGTTCGTTTCCAACGACGATTTCCGCGTCACCGGACGGCAGCCGACCTTTGCCATCGGCGATGCCAGCAATCCCATACTTAAGCCCTGGGCGGCCGATAAGATCCGTGGGCGCAACGAGCGTGTCCTCTCCGGAAAACCCGATTTCTCCCCGCACGCGAGTTGCTGGCCGATTGGAGTTACCCAATTCCTGCTCTTGCCGATGACGCGGCCGCTCTATTTCGTTCAGGGGCCGAAGGAAGTGGTGATGATATTGACAAGCTTCAATGATGTTCGCCGCATCTACCTGGCGGACAAGCATTCTGAGAACGTCAAGACGTCCTGGTACGGCGAATCCATCGGCCATTACGACGGCGATACGCTCGTCGTCGACACCATCGGGCTTGATGACAGGACGTTTATAGACGGGTTCGGGACGCCACACACCAAGGAGCTTCACGTGATCGAGCGCTTCCATCTGATCGACGGCGGCGAGATGCTGGAGGTGAACGTTCACGTCGAGGATCCGGGCGCCTTCACGATGCCCTGGGACGCGATCCAGCGCTATCGGCTGTTTGAGGCGGCCGTCGCCAAGACCCCCGTCGAGCGCCTTGCGGTGTTGGCGACTCCTCCGGAAGGGCCGCTGACGGAGGCAATCTGCGCCGAGAATCCGAACTCGTTCTTTGCAAGCCAGCCGGCCATGCCTATCCCGCAGGCGATCGTGCCCGATTTCTGACGCTCGCGATCATTTCGGACGAAGGCCCGGTCGTGCGCCCCGCAGGTATCGCCGGGCATTATTTTGCGCGGATATCTTACGATTCTGCCGGCAGTCAGCGCGGATACGGCTCCGGCACGTCTCCAGTAGCAAAACAGGCCGGCAGCGATAGTGAGTAAAGCGAGGTAGCGGACCTCCGGTCAAATTGCGCGACGTATCCTGGTCTTTAGGCCAGGGGCTCAGAGCGCACCGGCCGCAGGCTGGCTCTGTTGTATCCATCCATACCCATCTCCGCGTCGGATTAGGCGGCAGTATCGCCAACCAACGTCTTTGACCTTGCCGACCGTGAATTGTCGAAGGCAACCCGCTGGAGGCATCACGCCGGTCCGTCGGGTTGTCTTCGTCATGAAAGGGGCATGGTGTACGGAAACGAAACCCGACCGGGCAGCACCGGCGCGAAATAGCGGGCTAAGAAGACGGCCGGTTACGGCGTAACGACGGACCCCAATCCGGAAACGGTTACGCTGTTGAACCGCCGCGCAACGCCGACAATTTTTGCCCCCACGCCTCACGGGCCTCGACATCGACCATCCGCAACGTTTGTAGTCGGCGGCGAGCGATCGCGACCCGCCCATTTTCGTAGCCGGCGCTGTCTTCATGGCCGTCCCGATCTCGCTCAACCCGGCTGCGTGCGCTGTCGCGCATGAAGGAGCGGGAGACGGGCAGCTCCGCGTACACCGCTCGAATCGCCCCAGCGGTTCATCCTGAATTCCGTGAGACAGCAATCGGAAAACACCCACGCGTCAAGCTTTGCCCGTGCCTGCTCAAGGACCGGCGCGATGTTGGATAGCCCGCCGCCAAACACGATCACGTCGGGATCGACGATGTTCACGACGCTCGCCAGGGATTTCGCCAGTCGGCGTGCGTACACACCTAGCGCCGCCTTGCCTGCGGCGTCGCCCCCGGCCGCGCATTCGGCGATGATCGACGCGTCCACGGAGCGACCCGAGCGCGCGCAATATTGCCGCTCAAGAGCCGGGCCGGAGAGAAACGTCTCGATGCACCCTGCCTTCCCGCAGTAGCAAGGCGCGCCCGTTTTTTCGCTTTCATCCGGCCACGGCAAGGGATTGTGGCCCCACTCCCCGGCAATGGCATTCCGACCCTTCAGCAGTTTGCCGTTGGTAATGATACCGCCGCCAACGCCTGTGCCCAGAATGACGCCGAAGACGGTGCGGTAGCCCTCGCCGGCGCCATCAGCGGCTTCCGACAGGGCAAAGCAGTTAGCATCGTTCTCAACCACCAGCGGCAACCCGATTATCGCTTGCAGGTCCCGGTCCAAGGTCCGGCCGTTGAGCCAGGTGGAGTTCGCGTTCCTTACAAGCCCGGTTCTGGGCGAGAGGCTGCCTGGGATGCCGATGCCAACGCCCGCCACGTTCTCACGGCCGACCGCAGCGACCAAGGCGCTCGTGAGTGCGGCGGCAGCCTGCAGTGTCGCCTCATAATCGCCGGTGGGAGTGGGGACCCGGCGGCGGCCATATTCCTCTCCCTCGGGCGACAGTGCGAGCGCTTCGATCTTGGTTCCACCAAGGTCAATGCCGATGCGCCACATGGGAACCTCCGAATTACAGCAACTCGCGGTCGCCTTGATCACACCGGAGCCGTCTTCGCACGGCATTAGGAGACGCAGCAATGGTTTTGCGGCGCGCGGCGCATGCCCCCAACCTGAAGGAACAAGCTAAAAAATCAGCGCGCTGTTCGCGATCCAGCTTGAGGGTCGCAGCGCACTGCTTTATCGCCCCGGGTTGCTGTTCGTACTTGCGTCGTCGGGATTTTCTAGGCCTAGGGTGGCGTTGTCCAGTTAAGCCGCGATCTGAGCGCTCCCGCTGCGCGGTCAAGCTCGCCGACCTGAGCTTCAACACGGCCAACTTCGCGAACCTCTTCGACGGCGAGGGCGACAAGCTGATCTGGTCGCGCGCCGGCGGCAGAGCGCCGATTAGAGCGGCTCGCGCCACGTCCCGCCCGGGCGATCCGGGCGGGTCATGTTTTTTCAATCCGCGCCTAATCTAATGCCCACTCACGCCAGCGCTGTCTTGTACAACGTGACCAATTTGCCCCAGGCCCGCTCGGCGTCGGCCATGTCGTAGATCGGCTTGCCGTTCTGTAGTGGCATGTCGGGTACGCACCAGCCATGCAGACTTCCGTAAACTTCGATTTCGGCCGGAACATTTGCCGCGGCGAACGCCGCCTTCAATTTGTCCTTTGCGTCGGGTTGGCGCATGTCGTCGTTCGCGGCGATCCCGAAATACATCCGCGCCTTGATCTTGGGCGCGAGCAGATGCGGGCTGTTCTGATTGTCGGTCACCAGGCCGCCGCCGTGAAAGGAGGCGCCGGCGCCGATGCGATCGGCAGCCGCCGCGGCCGTTCGCACGACCAGCGCGCCGCCCATGCAATAGCCCTGGGTCCCAATCTTCTTTGACTTGTCGACTTCCTTCTGGGCGCCGAGAAATGCCACATAAGCGACTGCGTCTTTCTCCGCCGCGCCCGCTGCTTGGAGCGGACCGGTCAGTGGTGGCAGCTTCGCCATATCAGCGGGATTGCTGAAGTCGAAGGCAGACGGGTTATCGAACACCGGCGCTTTCGCGGTGCGGTAGAACGGATTCGGGACGAGCACCGCATACCCTTCCGATGCAATCCGCCGACCGATTTGGCGCATCGCCGGCCGCAGCCCGAAGGCATCCGGCCAAACGAGCACGCCCGGAAAAGTCCCCGTCGTCGGATGAATGAAAGCCGCATCGCAGTTTCCATCGGGAGTCTTGACTGTGACTTCGGTTTCCGTAAGTGGACGTTCCGCTCCCTGTACGTCCCGAGCGCCTGCCACGACCACCAACCCCGCAGCCAGCGATACCGCACTGAATTCACGACGGGACACTGCGGCCTCTTGAGTTGTCTCGTTCGATTTCACGTCTTCGTTCACGTCTGCCTCCATCTCTTAACGGCGCCCCCTCTCAGTCGCAAAACTGCCCGCGGGTCATTCTACCGCCGAACGAGGGCGATATAGAAACAGAAACACGCTGAACCGTCGTCATCCGCCGCGCGCGCGCCGAGACGATGTCGGGCGCGTAGCCTTTCTCTCGCGGTGCTAGGCTCAGTTCCGCTCGACCGCCACGCCATGGAGCCCCGCATGTTGGAGAAATTTCCGCGCTACCCCCTGACCTTTGGGCCGACCCCAATCGAGAAGCTCAATCGGCTGGGCGTGCATCTCGGCAGGAAAATCGAGCTTTACGCCAAGCGGGAGGACTGCAATTCCGGCTTGGCGTTCGGCGGCAACAAGCTACGCAAACTCGAATACATCATCCCCGACGCGATCGCATCTAATGCCGACACGCTGGTGTCGATTGGCGGCGTGCAGTCCAATCACACCCGCATGGTCGCCGCGGTCGCGGCCAAAATTGGCATGAAGTGCCATCTCGTCCAGGAGAGTTGGGTGCCGCACGAGGACGCGGTCTACGACCGCGTCGGTAACATCATGCTCAGCCGCATCATGGGGGCTGACGTCAGGCTGGTCGATGAAGGCTTTGACATCGGCATCCGCAAGAGTTGGGAGTGCGCGATCGCGGAGGTCAACGCCAGGGGCGGCAGGCCCTACGCGATCCCGGCCGGCGCCTCGGTGCACAAATATGGCGGGCTCGGCTATGTCGGCTTCGCCGAGGAGGTCCGTAAGCAAGAGGAGGCCCTCGGCTTCGCCTTCGACTACATCATTGTGTGCACCGTCACCGGCTCGACCCAGGCCGGCATGCTGGTCGGCTTCGCCACGGATGGCCGCGCACGTCGCGTGATCGGCATCGACGCCTCGGCTACGCCGAGGCAGACCAAGGCGCAGGTGCTCGCGATCGCGCGCAACACGGCGAAGCTGGTCGAGTTCGACCAAGAGATCACCGAGGCCGATGTTGTGCTGCTCGAGGACTATGCCTATCCGTGCTATGGCGTCCCGTCTGAGGAGACGAAAAAAGCGATCCGGCTCTGTGCACGCCTTGAGGGCATGATCACTGATCCGGTCTACGAGGGAAAATCCATGCAGGCGCTGATTGATCTTGTCGGCACGGGCTATTTCCCCGATGGCTCACGCATCCTCTACACCCATCTCGGCGGCGCGCCGGCGCTTAACGGCTACGCCTACGCGTTCCGCAACGGCTGAGCGGCGCGGCGCACGCAGTTGCCGTGCGACGAGGTGAGCTTATCCGCCCGCAGATCGAGTCCGACACATCGATGCTGTCGGGCCCCGGCAGTCGGCCCCGGCAGTCTAGGCGTAGTCATTCGGACGCGGCTGCCTAAAGGCAGCAGCCGGTGCAGGTTTGGCTGTTAGTACTCGCGCGCTGGTATTTCCGAAATGCTGCGCAATTTCCCAACTGACGAGGAGGTCCTCACCGTCGATATGCATGTTGACGATCATCGGGCCGT
>JASHRR010001386.1 GCA_030037185.1 Xanthobacteraceae bacterium
CTACATCGAACGCAATCCGGCACTCGTCAAATCCATCACGTCGTTCCCCTACATCACAAAGTCACTCTGATTTGGAAACGGTATGACGCGCTGCAGGAAGCCGCACCAATTGCGGAAACTCGATCTGAATCGGTGTGGTTGCGAGACCTCAGCAGTCCGCGCCGCGGCGATAAGAGCGCCAGGACTTGTTCGAATTCACCCCGCGTTTCAAGCGGACGATCGCCGGCAATCATAAACGTGGGCCTGTGATCGGTCGACGAAGCCATCCGGCGCCGCTTCAAAAACCTCCGTTCACCGTCACCATTGCGGCCCCCGGACGCGACGAAGGTCCCGGCGAATTGACCCGGCATCCGGATGATCGACGGTACGGCCGAATAGCTCAAAATCGGCCTGGCGCCGCCCGCGGTCGTCACCGAGGCGACCGCTACATCGAGATGCCATTGGTCGTGGATGGAAGATGAATGCATCCGGGATCCTGATGCCCTTACAACCGCACTGCGCCTTTTCACCTCGGGTCGAACCGGATGCAAGCCATGGAGAGACATAGCGTCAAACGATTCGAAGGATGAGACTACGCGCCCGCAAGGAAGCAAGACCCGGAACTTCAATGGTCTGAAAATCAACCCCGAACTCTGCTCCTGGCACAGCTGACGGGAGTTTGGATTACGACGGCGACGTCGTCTTCCCCAAAGCAGCGCTCACTCTCTACGCCCTGGTCTTCGAGGGGCCGCCCCCCTGCGCCTCAGCCCGACGAGGACGGAGCGGGCTCCGTTGTCGATACTGGCTTCCCGCCCGGGCGTGTGCCACCACACCCGCGCCCGGCTGAACGAGGGAGTGACAGGCTCCTCGCCCCGGCCAGCGCGGTGCACAAACCGCCAGGTCGCTGGGAGACATCATGCCGGTCCACGGGGCGACATCATCTCGGAATCCCGGGCGACACCATCTCGGTTTCACTGAGCGGCTTCGTTCAAAACGCCGCCATGAACAAACCGGGCTCAACGAGGCAGGCGCCGCCGGCGTGAACTAGGGGGCCGCGGACGGCCTAAATGGACCGACAATAATTCGCACGTTATTTCAATGCTATGAGACTATTAGGATGGCGGAAACTATGGCATGCTGACCCCGTGATCCTCCGCGCGCAGAATGGCTCCCGCGACCGGCCGAAGAGGTACCGCATGGCCCCCACACTCGAGCTCGGCGCTTATGTTTCCCTGGTGCGGGTGGTATTCTTCGGACGCTCAAAACCCTCGTGGAAAATAGCGCGCATTAGCGGCAGGACGATCTCGACCGAGATGATGACGACTAATCGATGGGCCATTCGTTCGATCCACTCAAAGGCAATCAAGGGCGGTCCTTGGGCATGCCAACAGCGAAACAGCATAAGGGACGCGAAATAGCCAAGGAAATATACGTTGGCGTAGCCGGTTGGGTTTGGGTGGTGGCATGTCTGGCCAGCCTTTACTTCCTGGTAAGAACGATAGTTTTCGATGATGCGTGGTGGCCAGCTGTCACGAGCGTCGCCGTCGCATGGATGTTATACGAGGTCTCGCTGTACTATCTGGCGGACGGGAACAATCTGCCATCTATTGGCAAAACTGAAATGAGATTGTCGGTGTTGAAGGACGAGCCGGGTGAACGTAAAGCGCAAACCTCAGGGACCGCGATCTCTGCCGAAGACGGCGCGACGCCTGAAAACGCAATACGCATTCATGCGGCTAGCAGCGTTGAGGGCATTCCAAAAGAATATGTGATCCTTGAAGCTATGTTCGGTACTCCAAATCAGGATTGGAAGTTGATAGGGCGATCTCTGATTCACACAAATGATGGCCGAAGATTAGACAGGTTCATCATTAGCGCACGTGACAACGCTAAAGAATTGTACTTCGATATTAAAGAAGTCTACTTCGACGTAACAGAATGGGTTAGCAAAAATACGTCAACCGAAGCGCAAACGACGTTCGACAATATAATCGCAAAATACGATAAACCATTAACTGTCATTTTATCTAAAGAGCAATTGCTGACTTTGCAAATGGGAGTGCTACATTTAACAGAGAAAGAGCTCAATCCGCTGGGTCTTTCGCCGATGGCTCACAAGAGCATGCTTGAACCGCTTCTCGATGCCTTGAAGCCATGGTATGGAAAAGAGTATGTAAATTTACCAGAACGCATTGACGTCACGACGCTAATTTCGGTCTGGTTAAAAATTATGAGTATGCTGGCATCATGGCAGCCTGCGAGCCTGCTTCAGGAAGAGGAGCTTGCAAACTTGAAGGCGATAATAGGAGGAAGAATGTTGGCCGAGAGATCGCGATCTATTTAGCCGAAGGGCTCCAGTCATATGTCTCGCCTAAGGGCAGCCTTCGGTTCGCCGCTTGTTTTTGAGAATGCCTGAGCGGCGCGTGCATGCGCTGCATCGCGAAGGACGCACGGAGAAAATCGTATGGAAGTCGAGGGAGCCATTTACTCTGCCCGACACGATGGCCCTCGGACTCCAGCCGTCCGGTTTGCTTAAGCACCGACACCGCGCGAACACCCTTTGTGACAGTTCTTGACATCGATTCGGCGTAATGGGAGCAGTTGCCTTCGGTTGGGCGATAATCCTGAAAACAAGCGGGCGACCCGAAGCCCCCCTTTGATTGCCGCGGTAACTCTAGACGCCGCCTGGCTTCTCCGCGCCTCGGCGCTGAATACCGCAAAGTCGGGGGAGCCGCGCCAGCGATAAGGCGGCAGCGGCCGCACTGTTCATAAGGCCCCGCACCCTCTCAGCCGGGAGCACCCCAGGTGGTGCGGGCAGTTTCGCTGAAGGTCGGCACGGGAGATTCGCCCTTGCGGCGCCTCATCGGCATCAGCTTGGTGGCCGGTGCAATTTCGCGGCGGCCTTCTCAATGGCTGCAGCCTCGTCAGCAGCCGCTATCGTGCCAGACGGCTTTGC
Source organism: Xanthobacteraceae bacterium (assembly GCA_030037185.1). The sequence continues at coordinate 2,936 of JASHRR010001386.1, forward strand.
CAGATGGGGTCGCCTGACGTGGTCAAGGCGGCGAAACGGAGCCGTCCCTCAAACTGATGGTGTCAAGAGCGAACGGAGTCGGGCAATGCTCGCTCTACGCATCATCAAGGGACGGCCCATGAACCATTACGCGGAATCGACGTGTTTTTGGAAGCTTCAAGCGTGTGCGTTGTGGATGGCAACGGCAACATCACCTGCGAAGGCAAGATCGTCAGTGAAGCGGTCGCCCTGATTGCAGGGTAAAGGGGGCTGAAGCTCGTAGCTGACGCGGATAGGCTGGCGTGGGTCCGATGCCGTGCCGTTCGGAGAGCGGACCACATCGGTCCGTGTCACCCTTCGATCGCCTTGCGTCCGGCCGCCGTTATGCGAAGGCGAACGACCTCGATCGGCTTGGCGCCAGCCTTCATGGTCTCACATTCTGCAGTAGCGAGGCCGCCGCGCACGAGGCCGGCGACCATGTCGCTATCAAACCCATGGGCGCGCACCAGCAGGGCCTCGGTAGCGCCATGCGGGCTGCTGGCGATTAGCGTTAGCAGCTCTAGCGTGCGGCGCGGCTGCGGGCCGAGACGGCGTTTGCGAATGGTCGTCATATGCCCAGTATCGGACATAAGCTATTTACTTTCAATGAAGCCGCCGCCGCGGCCGGGCCCGCTGGGTCGGCTCCAGCCCGCTCGGCGCTGAGAGACGGCGTTCATCGCTAAACAGCATGGACATTTGTTCACGTGCCGGTGGCTTCACGCCCTGCTACACACTGAGGCCGCTTCTTGGCATAGCAGAGCAGCTAGCATCGTTTCGCATACAGGCGGGGGAACCTTGACTGATTGTGGTAGTTGCCGGCGGGAGACCAACCGAAAGGTTATTGTGCAATCGGCCAGCATTGCCGCTATCGCGGCTGCCTCGGCATCCGTCCTTGCAGGCTGCTTCGGCCCGGACGATTCCAAAAAGCCCTGGATAGCGCATGACCGCAAGTGCGAGCAGTTGGGCTTCAAGCGGGGCACCCCCGAACATATCAATTGCCGGTTCGAACAGGCGCGCCAGGCGACCCCAAGAGGGGGCGCACCCGGGACAGACTAGCCGTCGCCGGCTCGCCGTTGAGCAGTGAGCAAGCAGGTAAAGCGCATGCCCTTTTTTGCGAAGCCGTTCCAAGGCTGGGCCGGCGCCGCGTGAGGATGACCTCACGAGCAGGCGCCCGCCGCTCCGGCGGCTTTCCGCGCCGCGCAACTAGGCAAGCCGGCATAGCCAATAGGTCATGTCTGTGTTGCGCAACACGAGGCTGATAGCCGGATGCGCGATCAGGCGTCCCTCGTCGTCGACCGCGTAAGCCCGCCCGGGCTCGCCAACCTTGATCTGCGAAATCACGTCCCAAAAGAGTTTCAGGTTGACCTCGGCAACACTCACCCCAGCATCTCGGCGGATCCGGGCGAGTGCCAGCGCGCCCGAAATAGACCGGGCCGTAGTAGACCTTCTTGGCCATTGCCTCGGCCAGTTTTGCATGATGAGAAAAATCGACATGACTGCCGCCACGTCCATTGCGAGCTTGGACTGGCGCACCTGCTCCTTCCCAGTTGAATCAAGCTGCGCCAGCTCGGTGATCGCCGGTATCTGGCTGCAGTACCCGCGATCCATCGAACTTGCGCTGATCGAGGGTGCCGGTCGAGCACGGCAGCTGCATCGTCCAGCCGACCTGGCTTTCGATCTCCTTGATGAACTGCCCGATTTGGCAGCCGCCGCCTCTGCTTACTCACGTTGGATGCGGATGAGTGAAACCCTGCTGATAAGCGAAACCGATCTCAATCAAGCCGTTTATGAAGAGCACGGCGAAGATCACCGCGAGAAACAGCGCCACGTACCTTGCGGAAGAGCGACCTGGCGCCAGCCGCTCAGCTGCACAGATTCGCAAAACGTTTTCGAGTGATCGGTCATTCAATCACCTCGTTGACGTTGATGCAGATAGGGACCAGCAGCCCAGAGTGAGACCCAAAACTTTGTCACTATAGGAAGATTCGCGGCCGAGAGGTTACTTACTGCGTTCGCCCAATCTCCGTCTCATTTCATTGCCGCCTCACTGATCGTCGCAGAGCGGACAGATAGACCGGCCGTTCAGAGGGTCGCTAATCGCTTCAACGACAATGCACGGTTTCACTTACCCGGAGCCAACATATTGGCACAAATCGGCGGTCAAAAATTAACACAAAAAAGGAGCCGGGAAGATTCGTGCCGAAACCGTCTCCT
>JASHRR010001387.1 GCA_030037185.1 Xanthobacteraceae bacterium
TGCCTTTTTACTGAATGTCTCCCACGGTTCCTGTTTAGTCCAAATGTGCTGAGCACTTAGTTTCGGTACTACGTCTTGATTTCTATAGTCTGACGCTGCTGGCGATTGGCATGCGGGGGCCGTTAAGGCTTATATGTCTTCCGCGCCGCTCCCTTGGTCCCATCGCCATTGGTCCCCCTTCTGTGAGATTCTCGTTCCATCGCTTTGGGGGCAACCCGGCAAGCATGCGGGCGGAAATCTCGATGCGGCGCGGTCGGGGGGTAGGGAGCGGCCTCACGGGGCCCGGACACTCGCGCTCAACACGCGCTCCGCCGAACAGAACTGCACCACTTCGGCCGCCGAGTTGGCGGAAATCACCGTCGGGGGACCGCAAGAAGGGCATTGCCCGTGCGATCACGGCGAGTGGGCACAACACAAACTCGGGCAGAAATCCTAACAGGGCCGCACGGAGGCCCCTCACGCCGTTTCAGTCGAAGACGCTCGCGATCTTGTCGATGTCGATGCCCTCCCTGGCGACCCGTAGCTCGTAATAGAAGACGCCGATCAGGACGCCGTTGAAAGAACTGATGATCGCCTGCAGCACCTGGATGCCAATCAGCGTTCCGATCAGGCCGGTGAATCTAAGGCCGATCCCGACGATCGGGCCAACAACGAGGCCGACGATCACGACCAGAAGGAACGTCCCGAACACCTGCCAGCGATAGCCCTTGGTGAGGAACCTGCTGCGGGACATGCTTTCGAAAACACCGGCCCGTTCGGCTACGCACGCCGGCATGGCGACATAATACATGCAGGCCAACATGATTCCCGGTACGATCAGCAAGATACACCCAAAAACGATAGCGATGGCGGTGCAAATCGCGACGCCGGTCATGGGCAAAAGGCGGCGCAAGGCGATTTGAATTGACTCAGCCACCGAAAATGTTCGGCCACGGAGGTCCTGGACAACGCCGTAGATCACAGCGCCGCTGGCAAGCGACCGAGTGACGAACTGCACCAGGATCACGACGCTCATTCCAGCGCTCGGCCGTTGGTTTGGGAACGCAAATAAGGCAATATAGGCGGGAATTGACGCGATCACGGTGAGAGAGATGAACGGCACGAAGCGCCGGCCGTAGATGGTGAAGGCCTTGCCGAATACATCGGCGAGGCGGAATGCACCCGCCATAGCGATATCGGTCATGGTACCCCCCAATGTGCGCTTTGATGCGACTGCCTGCTGAACAAATTAAAAACCTTATCAGGACCCTGCCATCCCTCTGCCGCGTGACGGTCAGGCCAACAAGATCCTCGCCTGCCTCGAGTGCGTTCACGGGGCATGAGTTCGCAACAGAATCGGATGTCCGAGTTTACATCAAATCCGGCTCGCCGGATGCGCTCTGACCCCCGGCATGAATGCCAGGGCACGTCGCGCACCTATCGTCGTCGCTCAAGGCACCAGCGGCCGGCAGGCCATTGGAATGCTGCTGCGTAAAGGCCGGGCTCGACGACAAGGAGTAGCTGACAAACTCGACAACGATGAACGAACAAATACCGTTCGGCCTGCTCAAGACGGCGCCGGAGCCCGCTTGACTCGGCGGCCCGTTCGTTCATGTTACGTTCTGCCCGTGGAGCCCGGATCCCGCGCGTCCGGCGACGGCTTTTGCCCAAGCCGCCAGGCGCTGGGTAACCAAGGTAAGCTAGGGACCATGGCCCCCAGCTCTGTTGCAGAGAGGTTCAACACTCACCCGGTCTTCCTTAAGCTTCAGGCTGAAAGGCAAGGCAGAAGGCCTCCGATAGGCACGAAACGGGTCTCGCTCAAACGCTCCTCGGCAGCATCCCCCGGGGGAGACGTATCAGTTCGGTGGTGCGCAGTCAGTTAACCCTTGACTTCTGGGCTCGTCGGCGCGGAGGGGACGTTCCCAGTTCCAAACCAAAGGAGAAATGGGTGTTCGTTGATTCAATACAGACAATACCCGATCCACCCATGTGCCGAATCCGGGCAGCGCAACCGGGGCAGTATTCGTAAGTGATCGCCAAACGACCAAACGCCGAGGCCTTGTTGATGCGCAGTGGCAGCACGTCTTGCGTCAGCCACCGGCGTATTCGGTACGCACGAGCATGGCTGGAAGCACGAGCGGCAGCCGAGGAAGTGCTGATCGTCGGGGCGACCCTCGACGCCGCCAACGACCTCGCACGCGGCGTCGCCAAAGAGAAAGCCGCCGCGTTCGGCTGGCATCGCCTCACACTATCTCAATTGGCTCATGCTATCGCCACGCCTGCTTTGGCAACCCGCCAACTGACCCCACTTAGCCCAATCGGCACCGAGGCGATCGTCACTCGGATTGTATACCGGTTGAACGAGCAAGGCAGGCTCGGCCGCTACCACACCCTCGCGGCCGCGCCCGGATTTCCGCGCGCCGCTGCCGGCGTGATCCGCGAGCTGCGTCTCGCGGGATTACCACCCGACTCTCTCGCTCATACCGTGCCAGATCTCCTACCGCTGGCCACGACCTACGAAACGGAGCTGGAGGAAGCAGGCCTGACCGACTGGCCCGGCATCCTGGCGCTTGCCACGGAAGCTGCCAGCGCCACTGGCACCGGCCAGCATCGCCTCGTAGGCCTGCCGATGCTGCTGCTCGACGTGCCGATCGCCAACCAAGCTGAGCTTGCCTTCATTGGTGCACTCGCTGCGCCGGCACGCGAGCTGCTGATAACAGTCCCTGCCGCAGACCAGTCAACGCTTAGCCGAGTTCGGCATCAACTGCGCATCCATATCGAGAATCTCGACGAAAGGCCCTCCGGCGATGAAGGCGACATCTCGGCAAGCTATCCGAGCGCCCTTCGCAACCTCCAGTGTCGGCTTTTCAGCGAACGATCGGTAACAATCGAAGCGAAGCCAGACGATACCGTTGAAATATTCTCTGCGCCGGGCGAGGGTCGCGAGTGCGTTGAGATCGCGCGGCGCGTCCTCTCCCTGGCTCGCCGCGGAATCCCGTTTGACCGGATGGCCGTGCTGCTGCGTTCACCGCAGGGATACCGCGCTCATCTCGAGGA